>NHFW02000031.1 GCA_002171295.2 Flavobacteriaceae bacterium TMED121 | reverse complement strand
CTATTCAAAATATGGTGCTGAAATGGAGGTGTGGAGAGGTAGTCAAGAAGGCCTTTGTGTAGCAATAGTAAATCCTGGTATAGTTTTAGGCCCGGGCAGTCCAATGGAAAAAACTTTTAAACGCATGAAGAATTGGTTCAGGTTTTATAGCCCGGGAACAAGTGGCTATGTTTGGGTAGAGGACGTGATTTTTGTAATGACAAAATTAATGAACTCAGAAATTAAGTCTGAAAGGTTTGCTTTAGTTGCCGAAAACTGGACAGGAAAATCAATGATTCTTGCATTATTAAAAGCTCAAAAAAAAAATAATCCGGTTATTAAAATATCTAAAGGATTTCTTTATTTTTTATGGATAGTTGAATATTTGCTTGAAATAATTGGATTTCGAAAAAGATTTTTTACGAAAGCATTAGTAAAAATAATTTTCGATAAGACAAAAATAAGTGGTAAAAAAATAAAATCCTTCATTGATTTTGAATACACAACAATCGACCTTTCAATAAAAAAATTTTAAATCCAGATGAAAAACAGCATACTAATTAGGCCTCTCCTCAATCTCAATTTTTTGAATACTATCCCTTAACTCATTTAATTTAGCTTCAATTACTTCAAAGACATAAATATATTCTTTAGGGTTTTTCGAATAGAAACTCTTACTTGTGTTGAATTGTAGGCTATCTACCCCATATTTTTGGAGAATATATTGATCAACCAAAAGATTTCTTTTTTCCTTTACTGCATATCCATTCCGCTTGATATTCTTCATTAATATAACATCTAACATTATTTTACTCATCAATTCTTGTCCAATTAAATTCTCGGGAGGATTTCCATCTTTAAGATCGGAACAAGAGAAAAGAAAAGAAAAAAAAATAATTTTAATTAAACTTTTCATTTTAAAGATCATTTCTTTCAAAAGTTAGTTTTCTCCCCAATGCAGACTCAATTATTTCGCCTTGATCATAGACTAAATTACCATTTACAAAAGTCTTTTCAATCGAAGCATCAAAGGTTGTTCCCTCGAAAGGAGACCAAGCACATTTGTAGAGTATATTTTCCCTAGTAACGGTAGTTTTTTTATTCAAATCTACCAATACCAGGTCTGCAAAATAACCTTCTTTCAAAAATCCTCGATTTTGTATCTTAAAGAGGATAGCCGGATTGTGACAAGCTTTTTCAACAAGTTTTTCAAGAGTAATTTTACCTTTTTGGGCCAAAGTTAATAGGGCGATTAGAGCGTGTTGAACCAAAGGACCTCCAGAGGGGGCTGAAGTATATACATTTTGTTTTTCATTTAGGGTGTGAGGAGCATGATCGGTGGCGAGGATATCGATTCTGTTATCATTAAGTGCTTTCCAGAGTTCAAGACGATCAGATTCTTTTTTAACTGCAGGATTCCATTTTATAAGAGTACCTTTTCTTTTATAATCCTCTTCTGAAAACCATAAATGGTGAACACAAACTTCTGCAGTGATTTGTTTTGAAGCCAAAGGCTGATTATTTGAAAATAAATGGGTTTCCTTAGCTGTAGATATATGAAAAACGTGCAATCTTGCACCAGTTTTTTTTGCAAGTGCAATTGCCTTTGAGGAGGAAATATAGCAGGCATCTTCGCTTCTGATTTCTGGATGTTTTTCAATTGGGATATTGTCCCCATATTTCTTTCTGTATTTTAATAAATTATTTTTAATTGTGGACTCATCCTCACAATGAACAGCAATAGGAAGGGTAGTTTTTGAAAAGATTTCCTCGAGAACTTTTTCATTATCTACAAGCATTTTTCCAGTTGAGGACCCCAAAAATAATTTTATACCAGCTACTTCATTTTCATCTATTTGAATAATATCCTTTAGATTGTCATTTGTACCTCCAAGGAGAAACCCAAAATTTGCAATAGAGCTTTTGGTTGCAAGGGCGTGTTTATTTAACAATGCATTAAGATCAGTGGTTTGAGGTAAGGTATTTGGCATTTCTAAAAAAGATGTTATCCCGCCTGCAACAGCAGCTCTTGACTCACTTGCAATAGTAGCTTTGTGAGTTAAACCTGGCTCTCGGAAATGAACCTGATCATCAATCCAACCGGGCAATAGATGTAATCCTTTTGCATCAATCACTTCCATTGAACTTGAAGGTAGGATTGAATCACTGATTAACTCTATAAACTCCCCTCTTATTAGTAAGTCTTTTTGAATAACAACTCCCTCATTAACCAAAAAGGCCTCTTTTATTAAAATTTCCCTCATTTATTTAAGCCAAAAATATCATTAATTCTTAAAATTAAAACGCCTAATAAACCTTCCCAAATTATTCTTCCATCCATTTTTGAAAATCCGAGAGTTCTGTTTGTAAAGATTATCGGATGTTCAATATAACTGAATTTTTTTCGCCAAGTCTTGTATTTCATTTCTACTTGAAAAGCATAGCCAACAAATTTAACTTTATCGAGTGCAATTGCTTCCAATACTTCTCTTTTATATCCAACAAAACCTGCGGTAGGATCTTTTATTGGCATTGATGTTATTACTCTAACATAAACAGAAGCTAAATAGGATAACAGAATCCGACCAAGAGGCCAATTAACAACATTGATTCCTTTTATATATCTAGAACCGATAACCATATCATTCCCTTTTTTTAAGTACTCCAACATAGTGATGAGTTCACTGGGGTTATGGGAAAAATCTGCATCCATTTCGAAAATGTAATCGTACTTTTTTTTAATAGCCCATTTAAAACCATGAACATATGCTCTTCCTAGCCCATCTTTATTTTTCCTTACCTCGAGAAAAATCTTTTTTGGATATGATTTAATAACTTCTTTCACAATAGATGATGTTCCATCAGGAGAGGAGTCGTCAACTACTAAAACATCAAAGGTCTTTTCTCTAATCGAGGCTTCAATCACTTTTTTTATGTTTTCAGCCTCATTATAAGTGGGAATAATAACCAGCGCTTTTTCCATAGGTAGATTGTAAATTTAACTAAATCAATGGAAATAAAACTTTGTGTGGGAATACTTCCTTATTTTTATTTAATGTTTGGCTGGATAAATAAATTACAAACAAACGAGGATTGGGTAACATTACTGATATTATTAGCCTTTTATCTAATCGTTTTTCTTTACAAAAGATACCCAAGTCAATTAACTTTTTTTTTAAAATCGTGGAAAATCAATAACTTTTCAATTATCTACAAAAAAGAAAAATTATTTAAGCCATTTACTTTATTCAATTTAATTTTATTAGTTATAATTTTTGTAAGCTATTTTCTGTTAAGTTATTTTTTTTACGATATAATCCTTTCTGGTTCATTTGGAAAGGTTCCATTTCCCTTTTTTATTTTTTTTATATCCTTTGTTGTAATTTTCAGATATTTTTTTTTAAAAATAATTTTTTGGTACTCTGACTTAGAAAAAATATTCAGTCAAACTATTTATAAAAGTTTCAGCTTTCACGGATCGATCAGTATTTTTATTTTAACCAGCTTTATAATATTTTACTATGGTTTTCAAAAATCACAAGCTATAATTCTATTTTTATCAATTATAACCTCTTTATTAATCATTATTTCGCACTTCTTGTTATATTGGAAAATTGCATTTAGAAAACCTGAATACTCGTTTTATATATTTTTATATATTTGTGGTCTCAAAATAGCGCCTTGGCTTTGGCTCTATAGAATATTTTATTGAATTTTTATAAATAAAAAATAGAGTATGAAAGTGAAGACTATACTAGTATCACAACCTGAGCCTGCAAGTGACAAATCTCCTTATTCTAGATTAAGAGAAAAGCATAAACTTAAAATTGATTTTCGCCCTTTTATTCATGTTGAGGGATTAACTGCTAAAGAGGTACGATTACAAAAGATTAACTTTTCAGATTATAACAATATAGTTCTAACAAGTAGAAATGCTGTTGACCACTTCTTTAGAGTTACTGAAGAGATGCGATACAAGGTTCCTGACGCTACAAAATACTTCTGTCAATCTGAGGCTGTCGCTTACTACCTTCAAAAATATGTTGTCTACAGAAAAAGGAAAATTTATGTAGGGGATAGAAATATCAATGATTTAGAAGCCATTTTTAAAAAATTTGAAAAAGAGAGTTTCTTACTCCCTTCATCTGATGTTCTCAAGCCAAGTATTCCTAACAGTTTAGATAAGATGGGTGTTAATTGGACTAGAGCACAATTATACAGGACAGTCGTTAGTGATCTTTCAGATTTGAGAGACGTATATTATGATGTTTTAGTTTTTTTTAGTCCATCTGGTATTGAATCACTTTTTAAGAACTTTCCTAACTTCGAGCAAAAAAATACGCGAATAGCAGCTTTTGGAAATGCCACCGAAAAGGCTGCAGACAAAGCAAAGCTGAGGATTGACATTAAAGCTCCAACTCCAGAGGCTCCTTCAATGAGTATGGCTATTGAAAAGTATATCAAAACCTTGGGTAATTAGATTTCAACGCCCATTTTTATTTTTTAAGAATTCTCCAAATCAAAATTGTCCATGCTAAAATTAATAGTGTCCCACCTAAAGGAGTAACTAGCCCAAAAAATGCTGAATCAATTGAAAAAAATTTTTCAAGGCTAAGTAAAAAAAGACTAAAACTGAATAGTACTGTACCCCAAAAAAATAGTCTAAAAATCCAGACATTTTTTGAAATTTCGAACTTAGCCAGAATAAGCATGCTCAGTCCATGATACATCATATACCTAATTCCTGTTTCAAAAGTATCTAATTCTAATACATCAAAATAAGATTTCAAAAAGTGACTTGCAAAAGCACCTAAAGCAATCGATAAAAGTGCAAAACTTGCCCCTGCTAATTGAAACTTTCTCATTAATCTAATTTAGATTAAATAAATAACTTTGAGATCCAAAGTAGTTTCAAATATCAACTAAATGGATATTTTAGATTAAATTTTTAAACTCATTCACTTGAAAAAAGAAAACGAAAAAATATTTATTGATGGATTGGATAAAGTTATTCTTAAGGCTCTAATGACTGATGCGAGAAAATCTATTAATGAAATTGCAAAAAATGCCGGAATATCTGGAGCAGCTGTTCACCAACGCCTAAAAAAATTAGAAAATGCAAAGCTCATTTCCGGATCTCAAATTATTATTAATCCTAAAATATTAGGGTATAAAACAATGGCTTTTATTGGAATTTATCTCGATAAAGCTATTAGTAACACAAAGGCTGTTCATCAACTAGAGAAGATACCAGAAGTTATCGAATGTCATTATACAACTGGAAACTGGAGTATTCTAATCAAAATTTTATGTAAAGATAATCAACACCTAATGAATGTTTTAAATCATAAAATACAAACAATAGAGGGAGTCTCTCGAACAGAGACATTCATTTCTCTAAATCAACAAATAAAAAGACAAATTCAACTTTAAGACTCGATAATAGGTTAAGCTTATTTTCGACTGATCAATATTAAAGTTACAATGAACAACTGTAAAAGACCTGTAACTATATTGGCAACAATCACAGCTAAACTTTTTATCAAAAAACCATATAAAAGCCACATGCTTATACCTATTAGCATAATTACATACATTGAAATAGAAACTCCACTGATGTTTCTATTTTTCCAGATCTTAAAAACTTGTGGAACAAAAGCTAAAGTAGTAAAACTAGCTGCGATAAGTCCTACAATTTCAATTTGGACAGAATTCATTAAGTTACAATATTGATTATTTTACCTTGAACAACGATTATCTTTTTGGGTGAGCCACCCCTAAGTTGTGAAATAGTTCTCTCTTCGTTCATTACCTGCTCCTTTATTTGATCAACACTCAATTCAAGTGATAGTTTTAGTCTAAAGCGAATCTTTCCATTGAATGAAACAGGGTAGTCCTTAACTTTTTCCTCTAACTTACTTGCGTCGAATTTTGGGAAAGTCTCAAACGCAATAGTTTTCGTATGCCCTAATCTACTCCATAATTCTTCGCTAAAATGTGGGGCAAATGGAGAAAGTAAGATTAAAAGTGGCTCTAGAATTTTATGACTAGAACAATTTAAAGCGGTTAATTTATTTACACATATCATAAAGCTGCTAATACAGGTGTTAAAGGATAGACGCTCAATGTCTTCAGTAACTTTTTTAATAGTTTGATGCAAAACCTTTAAGCTTTCATCACTAGCAACTTCATGGTCTACTTTAAATTTACCATTTTGATAAAACAATCTCCAAAACTTTTTAAGAAAATTATGTACTCCAGAAATTCCCGCCGTATTCCATGGTTTATCCTGTTCGATTGGACCTAAAAACATTTCATACATTCGCAGGGTGTCCGCTCCATAAGTATCACATATTTCATCTGGATTGACAACATTATGTTTAGACTTTGACATTTTTTCTACCTCCCTGCCAACAATGTATTTTCCGTCTTCCAATGTGAATTTTACTTTTTCAAAGTCTTTTTGCCAACTCCTAACTTTATTTATATCCAACTCATTACTGGAATTAACCAGAGAGACATCTACGTGAATGGGTTCCACCTCATGTTTTTTAACAAGTCCTTTGGATAAAAATTCTTGTGTTCCTTTTTTTCGATAAACAAATGCAGAATTGCCAAGTATCATACCTTGATTCACTAATTTATTTGCAAATTCATCCTGTTTTAAGTATCCCAAATCAAACAATGCCTTTTGCCAAAAACGCGAGTACAAAAGGTGACCCGTAGCGTGCTCACTTCCACCCATATAAAAGTCAACTTCTTTCCAATAATCAATTGCCTCTTTACTTGCAAATTGCTCTTGATTAATGGCATCCATATAGCGATTAAAATACCAGGAACTTCCTGCCCAACCTGGCATTGTGTTTAATTCTATTGGAAAAATGGTTTTGTTATTAATTTGATCAACACCTACCACTTTCTCGTTTACTTCATCCCAAGCCCAGTTTTTAGCGTTACCCAACGGGGGTTTTCCATCTGATGTTGGGAGGTATTTATCCACTTGTGGTAATTCTAAGGGAAGATTTTTTTCAGCAATGGGATAAGGAAGTTCTGACTTAAAATAGATAGGAATAGGCTCACCCCAATAGCGCTGACGACTAAATATAGCATCTCTTAGTCTAAAATTTATTGCTCCCCTTCCAAAATTATTTTCTTCTAGTTCTGAAATAATTTTTTGAATCGCCTCGGCATATTCCAAACCATTTAAAAAACTGGAATTAGTAAGTTTTACATTACCTTTTTCCACAAAGGCTCTTTTACTGATATCAACCCCATCATAAATATTAATAATTGGAAGGTTAAAGTATCGTGCAAAATCAAAATCTCTTTGATCGCCACTAGGAACAGCCATTACTGCTCCTGTTCCATAATCTGCTAAAACATATTCCCCAATCCAAACAGGAATTTCAGCTTTAGTGAATGGGTGAATAGCATATGCTCCAGTAAATATACCACTGATATTTTTAATATCTGCCTGTCTTTCCCTATCCGATTTACTCGAAACTTGTACGATGTAATCTTCAACCGCTTTTTCTTGCTCAGAGGTAGTTATGGATTTGACCAACTCGTGCTCAGGTGCAAGTGTCATATAGGTTACTCCAAAAAGAGTGTCTGGTCTAGTTGTAAAAACCTCTAATTTATTTTTGTGCCCCTTAATCTGAAAAAAGATAGTCGCTCCAATGGATTTTCCAATCCAGTTTCTTTGTATTTCCTTAAGTGAATCTGGCCAATCGACAAGATCTAACCCTTCTAATAGTCGATTAGCGAAAGGACTAATTCGCATACTCCACTGGGTCATCCTCTTTTTGGTCAAGGGATGCCCCCCTCGTTCAGAAACACCATTAATTATCTCATCATTAGCCAAAACAGTTCCCAAAGCAGGACACCAATTAACTTGGGTTTCGGATAAATAGGTCAGCCGGTATTTAAGTAAAATCTTTTCTTTTTCTACTTCAGAAAAGGTATTCCACTGATTAGCATGAAATAATGGAGTTTCTGCATCACAGTGAGCGTTGGTTTTATAATTACCTTCCCTTTCAAAATCTGAAATCAATTCCGAAATAGGAAAGGCCATATCTTTATCTGTATTGTAATAAGCATTGAAAAGCTTGAGGAAAATCCACTGTGTCCATCGATAATATTTAGAATCTGAGGTTCTAACTTCGCGACTCCAATCAAAAGAGAATCCCATTCGATCAAGTTGTTCACGATATCTTTTAATGTTTGTTTCAGTGGTTTTTGCAGGATGTTGACCTGTTTGAATGGCAAATTGCTCTGCAGGCAATCCGAAGGAGTCATATCCCTGAGGGTGTAAGACATTAAAACCTTTATGTCTTTTAAAGCGGGCGATAATATCACTCGCTATGTATCCCAAAGGGTGCCCAACATGAAGTCCAGCACCAGAGGGATATGGGAACATATCTAATACATAAAACTTAGGCTTTTTACTATTATTGTAAGCCTTAAACACTTGGTTCCTCGCCCAAAATATTTGCCATTTTTTTTCAATTTGCTGAAAATTATATTCCATTTAAGGCCTTCTTTTTAAAATATAAAAATAAGCTTATTGACCGAAAGGAAAAAGTTTCCTACTCTCAGGGTACTTTTTATTTATGGTTTTTTAATTTTACATAAATAAATTAACCTCATTGAAGCAATTAACAGAAGAAAAATTTAATAAGCGAAGGTTGATTTCCACTTACTTATCTTTGGTGGTTAGCATCTCTTTAGTTCTTTTCCTGACGGGAATCATGGGGATACTATTATTGAATTCTAAAAAAGTTGCTGACCATTTCAAGGAACAAATTGCAATGACGGTCTACATTAAAGATACAGCCAAAGAAATTGAATTAAAACAACTAGAAAAAACCTTAAATCTTAATTTGGCTACGAAAAAAGTGAATTTTGTTTCAAAAAAAGAGGCTTCTTTACGACATGCGAATGAAATTGGTGAAGATTTTATCGAGTTTTTAGGCTTTAACCCTTTAATGAATTCCATTGATGTTTATTTTAAAGCATCTTTTTTGAATCCCGCCATGGTTTCTAAACTGAGTAATGACATAGAACGCTATGGCTATGTGAGTGAAGTGGTTTACGATCAACCCCTATTGGAACTGTTAGATGACAACATAAAAAAAATAACCTTTGGAATGATTCTTGCTAGCGGACTTTTTATTTTAGTGGCGGTTTTATTAATTAATAGTTCGATTCGACTTTCTATTTACTCTAAAAGAATTATTATAAAAACCATGCAATTGGTTGGCGCAACCAAAAGCTTTATCAGACGACCTTTGATCAAAACCCACTTATTGATGGGTTTTATCGGAGCAATTATTGCTTTAATAGGCTTGGGAATTTTAATCCATGAAATAGATCAGCGCTTTCCCGAATTAAAAATCTTAGAGAATCCAATTGAACCTGCTTTAATTCTTACTGCAGTTCTTGCTCTTGGCCTGGGGATTACACTAATCAGCACTTTCTTTGCTACGCAACGCTATTTGAATCTCAAAACAGATGCCATATATTGACTAACCCTTTAATTTAGTAAAAGTGAAAAAAGAATATTTATTTGGTAAGAGAAACTATCAATTATTGATAATCGCATTGTCATTTATAACATTTGGTTTTATTTTGATGTCAGGAGGTGGGAGTGAAGATCCGAATATTTTTAATCCAGAAATTTTTAGTTTTCAAAGAATCCGCCTTGCGCCGACTGTCGTATTATTTGGATTTACTATTGCGATTTATAGTATTTTATCTGCCTCAAAAAAAGGTAAATGAGCGCACTAGAAACCCTTGTTTTAGGAATTATTCAGGGGCTTACAGAATTTTTACCCATTTCTTCAAGTGGACATTTAGAATTGGTAAAAGCCATTTTTGGGAGTGATTACCAACAAAACCAAAGTATACTAATCACCCTCACCCTTCACTCTGCTACTGCCTTAAGTACTGTTTTTGTTTTTAGAAAAGATATATGGGTAATCTTTTCTGATTTATTTTATTTTAAAAGGGGGGAAAGTTTGGATTTTTCATTAAAAATTTTGATTTCGATGGCTCCTGCTGTTTTAATTGGATTATTTTTTGAGGACATTGTTTCCTCCCTATTTGATGGAAAAATCACATTGGTAGGAGCGATGCTAATCATAACATCAGTTTTACTTTACCTTGCAGATCGAATCAATAAAAACAATAGTTTACTAAGCTTTAAAAATGCATTTTTGATCGGTTTAATACAAGCAGTGGCCATTATTCCTGGTATTTCTCGAAGTGGGTCCACCATAGCGCTTGCTGTACTTCTTAAAATCAAAAGAGATAAAGCCGCACGTTTTTCGTTCCTAATGGTTATTCCTTTAATTTTTGGTAGTATGGCAAAAAGTCTTCTTGAGGGAAATCTATTAGCTGAATCTCCAAATATTATGCCTTTAGCAATTGGCTTTTTTAGTGCTTTTATTACAGGAGTATTTGCCTGTAAGTGGATGATTAAATTGGTTAAAAAAAGTCAATTAAAGTATTTTAGCTTCTACTGTATGATTGTTGGTCTTGTGGCTATTATATATTCATCACTCTAAAATGGAATTTACACTAAAGTCGATAACTGAGGGGCAATTAATATTGGTTGACAAGCCTCTTCAAATAACTTCTTTTCAGGTGGTTAATAAAATTCGGTGGGGCTTAAAAAGCAAACATAATCTTAATAAATTAAAGGTTGGCCATGCGGGAACTCTCGACCCTCTAGCCTCCGGGTTATTAATAATTTGTACTGGGAAAATGACAAAAAAAATAAATGAGCTTCAAGATTTAGAAAAAACCTACACTGGGACAATAACCCTTGGAGCTACGACCGCCTCCTATGATTTAGAAACTCCAATAGATGAAAAATTCCCGATAAGCCACTTGAATGAAGAAGGTTTGATAGCTGCTACAAAAAAGTTTAAAGGTGAAATTGATCAATACCCACCAATTTACTCAGCCATAAAAAAAAAGGGGAAACGACTTTATGAATATGCGCGTTCAGGGGAGAAAATACAAATTGATTCAAGAAAAGTCACAATCCATCATTTTGATTTAAAAAAAATTAAGCTACCTGATTTGAATTTTGAAGTAAAATGCTCAAAAGGAACTTATATACGTTCTTTAGCCAATGATTTTGGAAAATCTGTCAATTCGGGTGGCTATTTGACTTCATTGAGAAGAACTGCAGTAGGACCCTTTAAAGTTGAAAATGCACTTACTCCCCAAGAATTATTAAAAAAACTAGAGTTATAAAATTAATTTGATTAACTCAGAGTCACTGTTTTTTAATAATTTTACATAAATCTAACGAAGAATGCAATTGACACCAGAGCAATTAAATGAAAGATTGGAAAACAGGGGTTTTCTAGCGTTAGATGTGCCTAAACACTTAGATCTGACCGCTCAAATAAAGCATTTAAAAAAGGAAAAAAATGCTGTATTATTAGCACATTATTACCAAGAAGGTGATATTCAGGAATTGGCTGATTATTTNGGCGATAGCTTATACCTTGCTCAAACAGCAAAAAAAGTNTCGGCTGAAATAATTGTATTTGCTGGGGTTCACTTTATGGCTGAAACTGCAAAAATNATTAACCCCAATAAAAAGGTTTTGTTACCAGATCTAAAAGCTGGTTGTTCATTAGCTGATTCTTGTCCTCCGAATGATTTTAAAANATTTATTGATCAATATCCCGGAGCTCATGTGGTTACCTACATTAATTGTTCTGCAGAAATAAAAGGATTAAGCACCATTGTCTGTACCTCAAGTAATGCCAAAAGAGTGATCGAATCAATTCCAAAGGGTGAAACAATAATTTTTGCCCCAGATAAAAATCTAGGACGCTTTTTNATTAAGGAAACTGGTAGGGATATGATTTTGTGGAACGGATCTTGTNTTGTCCACGAAGCTTTTTCTTTCGAGCGCATCGTTACCCTTGCTAAAACATATCCGAATGCAAAATTCATAGCCCATCCTGAAAGTGAGTCTCAGGTTCTAGAGATCGCTGATTATATCGGTAGCACCTCAGGTTTACTGAAATATGTCGAAGAAAATTCAGCTTCTGAATTCATTGTAGCCACCGAAGCTGGAATTCTTTATGAAATGCGAAAACGCTGTCCAAAAAAAATATTCATTCCAGCGCCAGTCGAAGACGAGACATGTGCATGTAGTGAATGTGCTTTTATGAAGCTCAATACTTTGGAAAAATTATACTTGTGTTTGAAACACGAAAGACCAGAGATTAATCTTTCTCCTACACTAATTGAAAAAGCAAAACTTCCAATTATTAAGATGCTTGAGCTAGGATAATTATGATTACTGATATTCTTGTTATTGGAAGTGGCATCTCAGGCCTCACCTATGCNATAAAAATTGGAGAGCAAAATCCTGAATTACAACTTACAATTATTTCTAAAAATAATCTTTTGGAAAGTAATACCCGATATGCCCAGGGGGGAATCGCAGTAGTTTCCAATTTCCAAAAAGATTCCTTCAACAAACACATTAAAGACACTCTAATTGCGGGTGCAGGAAAATGCGATAAAGAAGTAGTCAAGTTTGTTATAGAAGAGGGGCAAGAGCGATTGCAAGAATTGATGGATTGGGGAACANACTTCGACAAAAAAGAACAAGGGTTGCATCTGACGAAAGAAGGNGGGCACTCTGAAAATAGAATTGTTCATNANAAAGACAGCACAGGGCTTGAAATTCAGGAATCTCTNATACGCAAGATCAAGACCTTTGCCAATATTTCACTTTTAGAAAACCACACCTTAGTAGATTTAATTACTGATCATCACACGGGAAGTAATAATAAAAGATGCTACGGTGCATATGTCATCTCAAACCTAGAACAAGAGATCGTAAGGATTTCATCAAAAATTACGATTTTGAGTACCGGCGGAGCTGGGCAGCTTTTTTCTCATACCACCAATCCACAAAATGCAACCGGCGACGGACTTGGGGCTGCTTACCGAGCTAAGGTGCTTATCAAAGCGCTGCCTTTCGTTCAATTCCATCCCACGGCCTTATATCCAAAAATTGATGGCAATACTTTCCTAATTTCGGAGGCAGTTCGAGGTGAAGGGGGTATTTTAATAAATACTCTTGGAGAACGTTTTATGCTAAAATATGATCCCAATGCTGAGTTGGCTCCTCGAGATATTGTAGCTCGTTCCATTGCTAATGAAATACTAAAATCCAATGAAGACCATGTTTATTTAGACTGCAGACCTATTAATAAAGAANACTTNATNAATCAGTTCCCTACNATTTTAAAAAATTGTAAAAAAATAGATTTAAATCCATTGGTTTATCCAATACCTGTNATTCCAGCTGCNCACTATTTTTGTGGTGGCATTAAGGTGAATCCTTTTGGNGAAACACTATTAAAAGGTCTNTATGCTATTGGAGAATGCAGTTATACTGGCTTGCACGGCGCGAATCGATTAGCATCAAACTCTTTACTTGAATCTTTAGTTTTTTCACATCGAGCTGCCTTAAATTCTTTAAAACAAATTAATGGTAAATTACCTTCAAAACAGTTTTACGAAAGTGTTCCTGAATGGAAAGGAGCCCAATATATTTTTGATGAAAAAATTACNGCCATCNGNNGGTTAAAAAAAGATCTTCAAAATATTATGNCTAGNAATGTAGCTATATTTAAGACATCTCAAGGACTAGTAAAAGCNGAAAGANGGCTTAAANAAATATTTCTAAANACCAACGATATCTACAATCAAAANAAGCTTACACTTGAAGTTTGTGAATTAAGAAATATGGTCAGCGTNGCCTACCTNATGATTAAACAATCACAGGAGCTAAAAGAAAATATTGGGGTNTTTTATAATCATGATAATGTCGCATAGTTTTTACGAAAAATACCGANCAGCNATTAATCGATTTATAGAACAAGCTTTGATTGAGGATATCGAAAAGGGAGATCACAGTAGTCAAGCCTGTTTTGATAATCAGATGGAAACATCCGCTGTTTTAAAAGTGAAAGAAGACTGTGTTATTGCAGGAATTGATTTGGCCGAAAAAATCTTTACTCGTTTTGATCATCTTATAAAATTAACTCGCAATTTTGAAGATGGGGAATCTCTAACCAAAGGAACAGTTGCTTACACCGTTGAGGGACCTGCTAAATCCATACTAATATCTGAAAGNTTAGTACTAAATTGTATGCAAAGAATGAGTGGTATTGCATCTTTGACACGTCATTTAAATAAAAAAATAAACCATACGAAATGTAAAATTCTCGATACACGAAAAACAACACCAGGCTTCCGCTACCCAGAAAAATGGGCNGTGACAATTGGAGGAGGTTACAATCANAGAATGGGGCTATTTGATGCTATAATAATTAAGGATAACCATGTAGATTTTTGTGGAGGCATGCAGAAAACATTGCTTAAAACCAAAGACTATTTGGATCGAAATCAATTAAAAATTGATGTANTTGTGGAGGTTCGGACTCAAATCGAAATAGAAGCTGTAATGAATTTTCCATGGGTTAAACGAATACTTTTAGATAATATGGGGCCGGATCAANTCAAAGAAAAAGTAGCTTGGATTAACAAANCTTTTGAAACGGAAGCNTCTGGAAGCATTAGTGAAGAAAACTTNATTCNATATGCGGAGACGGGAGTAGATTTTATATCTATGGGTGCACTAACGCACTCCACTAAGAATGTGGACTTGAGTTTAAAAGCCTTATAACGTTCACTCTATATTTGCTATATTTGACAGAATTTTTTACTATGAAACATAAAAGAGTNTTATTAAAACTTAGTGGTGAAGCTCTCATGGGTAAAAATAACNACGGAATTGACCCAATAAGATTAAATNACTATGCCCTTGAGATTAAAGAAATTCANGAAATAGGAACAGANATTGCCATTGTGATTGGAGGTGGAAATATTTTTCGAGGTGTGTCCGGTGCCAGNAAAGGCATGGATCGNGTNCAAGCTGACTATATGGGGATGCTTGCTACAGTAATTAATGGATTAGCTTTACAAAGTGCACTTGAAAATAATGATATTCCTACGAGATTGCAATCTGCTATCAATATGGAAGCTATTGCTGAACCCTTTATAAAGAGGAGAGCCACCCGACATTTGGAAAAAGGNAGGGTAGTNATTTTTGGCTCCGGTACTGGTAATCCTTTTTTCACTACNGATTCTGCAGCTGTACTTAGAGCAATTGAGATCAATGCAGANGTAATCTTGAAAGGAACTAGAGTAGATGGTATTTANAATGANGACCCTGAAAAAAACAAAGAAGCAACTAAGTTTGACTCACTNTCNTTNGANGAGGTTCTAAAAAAGGGGATTAAAGTNATGGATACTACTGCTTTTACATTAAGTCAAGAGAATAGTTTACCCATTATTGTCTTTGATATGAACATCAAAGGAAATTTGAGTAAAATTATCAACGGAGAAAAAATTGGAACNATTGTTGATATTTAAACCAATTACAAAATGAGTNGNGAAATANATTTAATAGTTGAAGCTGCCGATGAAAGCATGCAGTTTTCAATTGAACATTTAGAAAAAGAGTTGGTTAATATTCGAGCTGGAAANGCTAACCCAGTTATGCTAAAAGGTATAACAATAGAGTACTNTGGGACACCGACCCCTCTTAGCCAGGTCTCGAGTATTAATACCCCAGATGGAAGAACTATTACTGTTCAACCGTGGGAAAAATCNTTACTTGCTGAAATTGAAAAAGGAATTCTAAATGCTAATTTGGGTTTCAANCCGATGAANAATGGCGAATCAATTATAATTAATGTTCCCCCGTTAACTGAAGAAAGAAGAATTGAGCTAGTAAAATTAGCCAAGACCGAAACGGAAAANGCTAAAGTGAGCATTAGAAATGCCAGGAAAGATGCAAATAACGAAATAAAAAAATCTGAAAGTTCTGAAGATTTACAAAAAAATGCTGAGATTGATATTCAAGAATTAACCGATAATTACATTATAAAAGTTGATAGTATTTTCTCATCCAAAGAAAAAGAAATTTTAACTGTATAGTGTTTGAATATTGGGTGCCTAAATTATGATTAAGTCTACAAAAAGGAATTTTTGGGGTACTGTTGCTAATTTAATTTTAAGAAATCGCCTTCTGATTTTAATCACAATTGGTGTGGTGACGCTTTTCCTTGCTTCCCAATGGAAAAATATGCGATTCACATTCACTGAGGCGAATCTTCTTCCAGATACACATCCAGAAAATCTTCAATATGAAGATTTTATCAAAACTTTTGGAGAGGAGGGAAACCTCATTGTTATAGCTTTAAAAGATGATGATTTCTTTACTGAAAAAATCTTCCTTGAGTGGATTGCGCTAAATGATAAAATCAATGAATTTTCTGAAATAGACTTTACGCTTTCTACGAATAATGTTCAATCGTTAATAAAAGACGAGACACAAAAAAAATTCTTTCTTCAAAATCTACTACCAAATAAAAAAATTGATTCTGTTAAATTAGAAAAGTTTAAGCAAAACTTAATTTTAGAATTACCATTCTATAAAAATATTCTTTACAGTAGTAATGGAAAATCGATCCGAACGGCGATTTACATGGATAAAGATATTGTCAATACTTCACAAAGAAAAGATTTCATTTATCAAACCTTTATTCCTCTAATTAATTCATTTGAGGAACGTACAGGACTTGACGTAAGGGTTTCTGGAATGCCATATATTCGGACCCTAAATGCACAAAATATTGTAGATGAAATTGG
This sequence comes from Flavobacteriaceae bacterium TMED121, assembly GCA_002171295.2. Taxonomy (GTDB): domain Bacteria; phylum Bacteroidota; class Bacteroidia; order Flavobacteriales; family Flavobacteriaceae; genus UBA8316. The sequence goes on along the minus strand of NHFW02000031.1, from coordinate 9,966 downwards.
GATTTTTGTTGTGTCAGCTATACTACTCACTAGCTTTATTTTTTTCCTATTTTTCCGATCTTTTCGTGCCACATTTATTTCAATGTTTGTTGTTATAATTGGTGTCATGTGGGCTTTCGGGATTTTGGGCTGGATGGGATATGAAATCACGATTCTTACAGCATTAATACCCCCTCTAATAATTGTCATTGGTATACCTAACTGTATTTTCCTAATCAATAAATACCAACAAGAGGTCGCTAAACACGGTAATAAGGTAAAGTCCCTTCAACGCGTAATCATGAAAATTGGCAATGCCACATTGATGACAAACTTAACTACTGCCTCTGGATTTGCAACTTTCATTTTAACAGATAGTAAAATATTAAAAGAATTTGGAACGGTAGCCTCTATAAATATAATAGCAATATTTCTACTGTCATTATTGATCATCCCCATCGTTTATAGTTTTATGAATAGTCCAAATAAAAAGCACCTACAACACCTCAACAACAACTATGTAAATAAGTTTGTAATGTGGATGGAAGACAAAGTGAAGTATAAACGAATTAATGTTTTCATCATATCAATTATAAGTTTAATGTTTGGAATAATTGGTATCTATCAAATAAATATATCAGGAAGTATTATTGAGGACATGCCAAAAAAATCTGCCTTTTTCAAAGATATTTTATTCTTTGATGAAGAATTTAATGGTATAGTTCCCATTGAAGTAATCATTGATACAAAGCGAAAGGGAGGGGTTAATCGGTTATCAACTATAAAAAGGATTGACCAGCTAGAAAAATATATAGAGGATATTCCTGAACTCTCGACTCCCTTATCAACTGTGAGGGGAATTAAGTTTATTAAGCAGGCCTATTACAATGGAAACCCTAATTATTTCAATTTACCTAGTACCCAAGAAAATAGATTTATAGCGCGGTATTTAAAAAACATGAATGACTCAGGTGATCTGATGCAAAATTATGTCGACAGCACTGCTCAGTTCAGTCGAGTTACCACTTTTATGAAAGACATTAAAACGGAACGAATTGAGGAAATCGAGAAAGAACTTCTCAAGGAGATCGATAAGATTTTTCCTACTGAAAGATATAATGTAAATCTTACAGGTAAATCGCTTCTCTATCTTAAAGGCACCCATTATTTGATCCGAAACTTAATTATCTCATTGTCACTCGCCATACTTCTGATCGCCATCTTTATGGCCTATATGTTCCGATCTTTTAAGATGATTGTGATTTCATTAATTCCCAACCTACTGCCACTAATAATAACGGCTGGAGTGATGGGTTTTACGGGTATTCCGCTTAAACCCTCAACCATTTTGGTTTTCAGTATCGCATTTGGAATTTCCGTTGACGATACGATTCACTTTCTTGCAAAATATCGACAAGAATTGATTGAAAATAACTGGAAGATACAACCTGCAGTATATATTTCGCTTAGAGAAACAGCAATTAGCATGTTCTACACTTCAATTGTTCTGTTTTTTGGATTTGCAGTTTTTATGTCTTCGAATTTTGGAGGGACTGTTGCTTTAGGGGGTTTAGTATCAGTGACACTATTATTTGCAATGCTTGCAAATCTAATTCTACTTCCTTCATTACTTATTTCACTTGAGGATAAAGTAAGTAATGAAAAGGTATTAAAGGAACCAAAAATTAAAATAATCTCCTCATACTATAACAAAAAAGCTTAAACGAATTTTGTAAATAAGCCTATCTTTGAGTAGAAAAAGTGATGCAATGACAAGCTATCGATTAGTTGACCTTCTTAGTAAATCCAATCAATATAAAACAGTAATCGTTAAGGGTTGGGTGAAAGCCTTTCGAGCAAATCGATTTATCGCTCTAAACGATGGCTCTACAATTGAAAACCTTCAGTGTGTCGTGGATTTTAAAAAAACAGATGAATCTATTCTCAAAAAAATAAATACTGGGGCAGCTTTGGAAATCGAAGGGGAGCTAATTGAGAGTATGGGAAAAGGTCAATCTGTTGAAGTAATGGTAAAGTCCATAGTCATTATTGGTGAAGCAGATCCTAATATATATCCAATTCAACCAAAAAAACATAGCTTTGAGTTTTTAAGAGAAAAGGCTCATTTGCGAATTAGAACTACAACATTTAGTTCGGTAATGAGAATACGATCTGTACTTTCATTCGCAATTCATAAATTTTTTAACGATAAGGGTTTTTGTTATGTTCATACTCCAATTATAACTGGTAGTGATGCTGAAGGAGCGGGCGAAATGTTTCGCGTTTCTGTTCTAGACGCTAAAAATCCTAAATTAAACCAGGAGGGGAATGTTGATTTCAAACAAGATTTTTTTGGTAAGGAAACAAATCTTACAGTTTCAGGTCAGCTTGAGGCTGAAACTTACGCACAAGGACTTGGGAATGTATATACATTTGGTCCTACTTTTCGTGCAGAAAAGTCCAATACAACTAGACATTTAGCTGAATTTTGGATGATTGAACCTGAAATGTCTTTTTATGATTTAGACATGAATATGGATCTTGCGGAGGAATTCATTAAATACACTCTTAATCATATTTTAGAAAAGTGTGAAAAAGATTTGACTTTTTTGGATCAACGCCTTTCCACTGAGGAAAAGACAAAACCACAAAATGAGAGAAGTTCCATGGGGTTAATCGAAAAAATAAAATTTATCGTTAACAATAATTTTAAGAGAGTTTCATACACCGATGCAATCGAAATATTAAAAAAATCTAAACCTAATAAAAAGAAAAAGTTTAAATATCTTATAGAAGAGTGGGGAACAGATCTTCAGAGTGAACATGAAAGATTTTTAGTTGAAAAGCATTTCAACGCCCCAGTTATATTATTTGATTACCCATCTAAGATAAAAGCTTTTTATATGAGAATGAATGATGATAAGAAGACTGTAAGAGCAATGGATATTCTGTTTCCAGGTATCGGAGAGATTGTGGGAGGATCACAGAGAGAAGAGAGACTTGACGTGTTGGAGAGTAGAATTGAAAAAATGGGAATTGATAAAAAGGAATTATGGTGGTATCTCGACTTAAGAAGATTCGGAAGCACTCCTCACAGTGGATTTGGACTTGGTTTTGAACGCCTTGTTCAATTTGCTACTGGCATGAGTAATATTAGAGATGTAATCCCATTTCCAAGAACTCCACAGAACGCCTCATTCTAATTTAATTTGCTGAATTAACTTTTTCATATCTTTATATAAGTATATTTCATATGTTAAAACAACAGCTCCAACTAAAACTTTCTCAGAAACTCTCTCCACAGCAGATTCAGCTGATGAAGCTTATTCAACTATCCACATTAGACCTCGAACAACGCATTCAATCTGAGATTGGTGAAAATCCTGCATTAGAAAAAGGAAAAGAAATTGATGACGATGTTATCTCATCCGATCAATATGACGATTATCAACAAGATCAAAATATAAATACTGAAGATATAAATATTGATGCTTACCTGAGTGATGATGAAATACCTAGTTATAGGATTTCAACCAATAATCATTCTAATGATGATAATGAAAAAATGATTCCTTTTTCAGGAAAAGTAAGCTTTCACGAATATTTAGGAGCTCAATTACAAAGTTTAATTTTAGATGATTTAGAAAGACCTATAGCAGAGTTTTTGATTGGAAGCATCGATAATAGTGGTTATATTAGAAGAACAGAAGAAGATCTGATAGACGATTTGGCCTTTACTCAAAATCTAGTTGTTAATACATCTCAATTAAAGTCTGTATTAAGTAAAATTCAGTCCCTAGATCCGCCTGGTGTTGGAGCAAGATCACTTAAAGAGTGTCTTTCCATCCAGCTTTCTAGAAAGCAACGAGAAAGACCTGAAATTAGTTTATCAAAAAATATAATTGATAATGCATTTGATGAGTTCTCAAGAAAACATTACAAAAAACTTCAAGATCGATTTAACATTAACGAAGAAAAACTTAGATCTGTATTTAATGAAGTTGCTAAATTAAATCCAAAGCCAGGTGGAGCCCTTTCTGAAGGTACTCAAAACAACCAAATTATACCAGACTTTATTCTTAATATTAATAATGGTAATCTTGAAGTTACACTAAATAGAAGAAACACTCCCGATTTGAAAATTTCAAATAGTTANAAGGAAATGCTCTCTGGATATGCTGACGCCCCTGAAAAGAATAAGTCAATGCAAGAGGCGGTACTATTTATAAAACAAAAATTAGATGCAGCAAAATGGTTTATAGANGCCATAGAACAACGTTANCAAACTTTATTTTTAACCATTAATGCAATTGTGGANTATCAAAGCTCGTATTTCCTGACTGGAGACGAGCAAAAGTTAAAACCAATGATTTTAAAGGATATTGCAGATAGAATCGAGATGGATATTTCAACAATTTCACGGGTAGCCAATAGTAAATATATTGATACTCCATATGGGGTCAAGCTATTGAAAAGCTTTTTTTCAGAGGGAATGAAAAAGGATGACGGAGAAGATGTTTCTACTATTGAAATAAAAAAATACTTAAAGGATCTAATTAAATATGAAAATAAAAAAAAGCCAGTTACGGATCAAGTAATTGCAAAACTCCTAAAAGAAAAAGGTTATAACGTTGCTCGAAGAACAGTAGCAAAGTATAGAGAACAAATGGATATTCCAGTAGCCAGATTGCGTAAATCCATCTAACTACAGGATATAAAAAATTAAACCAATTTTTATNGATCTAACTTTTAGATTCGATCCATCTGTAAAAGTGATACTCCGATTGTAAATATTATTTAAATCATATTCAATTAATAAATTCCAAGTATTATAACCGAGTGAAAGGTATAGTGCTGTATTTTCTTTTCTTACAAAGTTCACTTTTGTNTTTCCNCCTAAAAAATAATTAAAGNGAGANTTTAAATTAATTTTATACTTAAATCCCGCGTAAAATCTCCAAAAATCAGTCTTATTTACTGTTGATGTTCGCCATCGAAATTCCAAAGGTAAAACTAGGCTAGATACCTTAAGACTATTTTGTTCATTATCCAAAATAGAGAAACTAAAATTACTTTGCTTATCATTATCTAAATTTAGATTAGATACGAGCTTATCAANGCTATATCCTAAACCNATAGCAATNGCTAAATCTCCTTCTTTATTCAAAGGAATATCNCTTAAAAAACCGAATTGTAAGTTATTAGAAAAACCATTTTGTCTAAATNCATTTATTGACTCCTTCTGAAAAATCATAGAAAAACTGACGTAAAATTGATCCTCNCGGTATTTCAATAAATCGGATTCACCCTGAGCNTGAGTCNTGTATCCAAGACTGGAAATTAAAAGCAAAAGAAAGAATCGTAATCTCATATTAGTGTCTTTTCTAAATATAATTTTAAAATAATTACATAAAAAAAGTGCCAAAAAAGGCACTTTTAAAATACTATTTAAAAAAATTAATCAATATTTTGGGAATAGCCTCCAATACGGGTTGTATAATTAATCTTCAAGGCATTGACCTTTCTNAGTTCTTGCTTTATATCACTAATCANNCCCATTTTTGTTTCACCATCAACTTTTAGTGCAGTTGTTAAGACATTTTGTAATTCTTGACGTTTCGAAGCACGCTCCGCTAAGACAAATGCAGCAACCTCGCCNACTGANGCAAACTTATCATTTANTTGTATTCTNGGTTGTGAACCATATTTATCANTATAACGGGAGGAAGGTTCTCCAGCATATATGTACATGACACGATCTTTTTTATCCAATTTTTGAACTTGATCTGCAGCCGGTAATTGATTTTTAACCATCAAAGTGCTATCTCTCATCACCGTAGCTACCATAAAAAAGAATAACAGCATAAAGACAATGTCTGGAAGAGATGCTGTTGAAATCGCTGGTAGTTCGCCTCCTTTTTTCTTTTTAAACTTTGACATCTTTTTTAGGATTTATTTTTACTTGGTTCTGCCTCAGAAAGCTTTTGTGGAAACATAATTTTAACTTCACTTAGTAAAGGTTTCAGACGTGCTTTTTCCTCGGGGGTAGTTCTTGGGTCAGAATATTTCTTATTAGCTTCAACAAAACTCATATATTCATTTGGAAACAATCGTAAAAATTCACGATCTCTTAAATCATTATAGGCAGCAACTAATTCATTTTGAACAGAAATATAAATCTTGTAGGAAGTTTCTCTATCGTTTTTTAGGGAAATAATCGCTTTCTCAGGGTTATCAGAAGATTTTGGGTCTTTAGAACCTTGACAATAATTACAAGCCTCCTCATCTATTCCACCACCATTATCAAGAAACTCAACAGCGAGGGGGCGTAAATCCGAAATATCTGTTAATTCTTCTTCAACTAAGAGCTGATTGTTTTTATTAACTACAACAGTAAAAATATTCTTTTGTTTAATAATTGGTGGATCTTCAAGTTCTTCATTAGGTGGAAGTTTTCTATTGATACCACTGTCAGTCTCAATTGTAGTGGTAACTAGGAAGAAAATCAACAGCAAGAATGCGATGTCTGCCATTGATCCTGCATTTACTTCAGGCGCTGATCTTTTGGCCATAATTAATTTATTTTTTTAAAATTTTAATTAATCCAGAATAAATCATCAAACCTAAAGCTATGGTAGCTAATAGATAGAAAGTTCTAATGCCGGTTTCAACCAATTTGGAGCCAATAGCAGAAAGAAACTCACCATCTTTCATGGGTGTCTCAACTCCATCAGATAAAAAGAAAGAAATCATTATAACAATTAAGAAAAAGCCAACTGAAATAGCAGCTTTCTTGAGTTTTTTAATATCGGAAAATAATCCTCTTAAGGAGAAAATCAGTGTAATAACAACAGAAAGTGAAAGGACAATTCTTGCCAATTCAACCAATGCTGATACCTTTCCGTACTCACCCATTGAAGCGGCCATTTTGATATCTTCGTCACCGGCCAAAATAATCCTTATAAGGAATAAAGCAGCGAGCAAACCAATGACGGCACTTATGCTTTTAATTATATTTTGTATTTTCATGAGAATAATCGTTTATTTTTTTTGGGCTACCAGAATATCAATCAAAGTGATAGAGGCGTCTTCCATGTCGTTTACAATACTATCGATTTTGGCTATAATGTAATTATAAAAAACCTGAAGAATAATGGCTACAATCAGTCCAAATACTGTGGTCAAAAGTGCCACTTTAATACCACCTGCAACAAGTGAGGGCTGCATGTCTCCAGCCGCTTCAATTTTGTCAAAAGCTTGAATCATACCAATTACTGTTCCCATAAATCCAAGCATCGGAGCAAGTGCAATAAATAATGAAATCCAAGAAACATTTTTTTCCAATTGTCCCATCTGAACTCCTCCGTAGGCAACAACAGCTTTTTCGGCACTTTCTACACCCTCATCAATACGGTCAAGACCTTGATAGAAAATAGAAGCTACTGGCCCTTTAGTATTTCTGCAAAGTTCTTTAGCAGCATCAACTCCTCCAGAAGAAATCGCTTCTTCTACACCAGCTGTNAGTTTTTGTGTATTAGTGGTTGCTAGGTTAAGATAAATAATACGTTCAATAGCAATGGCAAGACCAAGAATTAAACANATCAAAACAATTCCCATAAAACCTGGGCCTCCTTCTATAAATCTTTTCTTTAACTCCTGAGTAAACGAAGCCTCTGCAGGTGCAGCTTCCTCTTCAACTTCTTCAGGAACTTGTTCAACGGTAACAGCCTCNTCAAGTGTAAGAGAATCTGAAACAGCTTCTTCTTGCANGTCCATTTCTTGAGCAGTTAATAATAACGTATTAGCATTTAANAATGATTGGGTCATTAAAATCCCAAAAAAGGTTAGGGCAAAAAATAATTTTCTCATTTTGATTGAAATTTTGTTCTGTGTTTTTTAATTTTTTAAAGATAAAAAAAAATACATACNAAATCATCTTTTTTGTACTATCTCAATCTTCATCATTTTTTTGATAAAAATTATTTAAATTATAGTGATTTTGAAAAAATAAAAACCCACATGAAAAGAAGAAGTTTTATCAGAAACACTTTATTGGGAAGTATAATCCCACCTAATTATATTAAATTATTTTCAGGGATTAATGGTGAGGATTATCCAGAACTTAAAAAGCATAGAATTATAAGGGTGGAAAGGGTAAAACATTCTTACCATTGGCCAAGACATGTTGGAAAAAATGCTAGAAAGGGTAACCACGGCCAGTATAATTCTGATGATATTTTTAAACTCTTTACAAATCAAGGAGCCATTGGATGGGCACTTGGACGAAATAAAAAGGATTTCAGTGATCAAGAACTTAATTTTCTTCAGGGAAAGTTAGTCTCTGAATTAATTTCTCCTGAAAAAGGAATTCGAAAAGACTTAAGTCGTTACATTGATCTGGCACTACACGATTTAATGGGTATTATACTTAATAAACCCGTATATAAATTAATTGGAAACAATGGTATAAAAGATACTCCAATCTACAGTGGTATGATCTACTTTGATGAATTAGAACACCAGGGAAAAGTAGGTAGTATTGATAAAATCCTTGAAAATTGTAAATGGGATATCAAATATGGTTATCAACAACTGAAAGTTAAAATCGGAAGAAGTGGAAAATGGTATTCTCATGATCAGGGGTTGAAAATGGATATTGAAGTAATACAACAAATCAATAAAGCTTTTCCTAATGTGGAGCTTTTAGTAGATGCCAACGACATGTATAGTGTAGAAGATACTATTGAATTCTTGAAAGGAATTGGCGATATTCCCCTACTGTGGATTGAAGAGCCATTTAGAGAAAATTACAATGATGGAAAAAAACTTAGAGAGTGGATGGATAAAAATGGATTTAAAACCACCCTTTATGCAGATGGTGAAGCTAATCCAAATCATGAATTATGCATGGAAATGGGCAGAGAGGGAATTATGAATGCCTACCTGCCAGACATCCGTTCATTTGGATTTACACGATGGAGACATTTAATGTCAGAATTGAAATCTAATAATATCTTGGCAAGCCCTCATGCATGGGGGAGCATGCTTAAGACTCATTATAATTCACATTTGTCAGCAGCTTTTGGAAATATTGTTACTATTGAAGGGGTAACCTGTCTTTCTGACGATATTGATTATGGAAATTACAAAATCATTAATGGTAAAATTAATGTTTCAGATGCGCCAGGTTTTGGAATGAAACTATTAAAGTAGCTTTAATAGTTTCAATCTTAATTAGAGTAAAATTTTATGGTAAATTAAACTGATTTATTTTATGAAAATTGAGCTCATTGACATAATATCTTTTTTTGGTTTTATAGCTTTTGTGATTATAATTTCATTATTAAAATCTGGTAAGAAAAAAACTGATGAAGATTATTTTTTAGCTGGCAGAAAGCTGAGCTGGTGGTTAATTGGAATTTCAATTATTGCAACAAATATTTCATCTGAACATTTCGTAGGTCAAGCAGGTCAGGGATTTAGAGATGGGATTGGTCTAGCTATAGCAAGTTGGGGGTGGTTGGCTGCCTTTGCAATGGTAGTAATGGCAATATTTTTATTACCAAGATATCTTAAAATCGGAATTTATACTCTTCCTGAATTTCTTGAATACAGGTATAATAGAGCAGTCAGAACCCTAATGTCGGTTTACATGTTGATTTTTTATGCCTTTATTTCAATGGCAACGGTTCTTTACTCAGGTGCACTAACTCTTGAAACTATTTTTGATATACCTCTTTATTATGGTATTTGGGGGATCGGAATAATCGCAGGTTTTTATACATATTATGGTGGTCTTTCAGCTGTAGTTTGGTCGGATTTAATTCAGGGTGTGACACTATTAATTGGTGGTTTTCTAATTTTTATTCTTGCTATTAAAAGAATTGGTGGATGGGAAAAATTTGTTTTAAATAATAGTGATCGTTTACATGTTGTTATGCCATTGGATCACCCAGAGCTGCCATGGTTAGCAGTTTTTTTTGGTGG
>NHFW02000011.1 GCA_002171295.2 Flavobacteriaceae bacterium TMED121 | reverse complement strand
GATGGAAAAACAGGTGATGGTGCAGGTATTTTGATAGAAATTCCACATGAATTTCTAAAAAATCAATGTGAATTTAACTTACCAAAAGCAACAGAATATGCAGTAGGAATGGTATTTCTTCCTCAAAAAGATAATCAAAGTTCTTACTGTAAAGGAGTTTTAGAATCAGAATTAAAAAAACAAGGATTAGAAGTTTTAGGTTGGAGAAAAGTTCCAGTTAAACATGGAGTGGTTGGCAAAATAGCTTCCCAAACTGAACCTAAAATAATGCAGATCTTTATTAGCAAAGGGAATAATTCTATATCAGATCATCAATTTAATAACAAATTATTCTGCGCAAGAAAAATTTCTGAACATACAATCCTCAATTCAAAACTATCTCAAAGTTCATACTTTTATTTGCCAAGTCTTTCCACCAGGACAATTATTTATAAGGGTTTATTAATACCTGAAGACATTAAAGGTTATTATACGGATCTCTCTAATCCAAAAGTCGTTACTAGACTTGCTTTAGTTCACCAGAGATTTTCAACAAATACCTTTCCAACTTGGGATCTTGCTCAGCCATTTAGGTATATGTGTCACAATGGAGAAATTAATACTTACAGAGGAAACTTCAGCCGTATGCAAATAAGGGAAGAATTACTTGAAAGTGAATCATTTGGAGCTGAAATTAAAACTATGCTTCCCATTATTCTTCCTGGTAAATCTGATTCCTCCTCAATGGATATGGCAGTGGAACTTCTTTTGTCAACTGGAAGATCCTTACCTGAGGTTATGATGATGTTGGTTCCAGAAGCCTGGGAAAAACACCCTTCGATGAATGCTAATAAAAAAGATTTCTACAAGTTTAATTCTTGTTTGATGGAGGCTTGGGACGGTCCTGCTTCAATTCCTTTTACAGATGGCAAATATATTGGGGCGCTTCTTGACAGAAACGGTTTAAGACCATCAAGGTATACTGTTACTAAAGATGGATACGTTATTATGTCATCTGAAACAGGAGTTTTGGAAATTGAACCTGAAAACGTTGAGATTCATGGTAGACTTGAGCCAGGAAAGATGTTTCTTGTAAATATGGACCAAGGAAGGATAATTGAAGATGAAGAAATAAAAGACATCGTTACCTCGAAAATGCCATATAAAAAATGGCTTGATAATAACTTATTACTTTTAAAAGAAATTCCATATAATCCAAAAAATGACATAAAAGAAAAAGAGGACTTTGAGACAAGAATGAGAGTTTTCGGTTATACTCAAGAGGACTTGAAAATACTAATAGGTCCAATGAGTATTAATGCAAAAGAGGCAATTGGTTCTATGGGTACTGATACCCCCCTAGCTGTTTTATCTGAAAAGCCTCAGCTTCTTTTTAATTATTTTAAACAATTATTTGCACAAGTTACAAATCCCCCATTAGACGGTATAAGAGAAGAAATTGTTACGGATANNAGTATNACTCTTGGNAAAGAGTTTAATNTNTTTGAATTATCAGCTAANCATGCTAAAAAACTATTTATTGAGAANCCNATTATTTCAAATGAAGATCTTAATAAAATTNATTCTATCGATAAAAATGGTTTTAAAGCCTCTAAGATATCTATTCTCTACGAGGCTCAATTGGGGTTAAATGGAATTGAATCTGCATTGGATAGTATGGTTTTGGAAATCGAGAGAAAAATTTCTAGTGGCGTAAATTTAATAATTCTATCAGATAAAGGGGTTTCTCCATCTTTAGCCCCAATCCCTGTTCTTTTAGCAACCTCTCATGTACAAAACTGTTTCAAACGTTTAAAAAAACGATCTGAATTTGGAATTATTATTGAGTCTGCTGAACCTAGAGAACCCCACCATTTTGCCTTACTTTTTGGATATGGGGCTAGCGCCATAAACCCTTACATGGTCAATGAAATAATTTCACACCAAATTAAAAATAAAGTTATTCAAAATGTTTCTATTGAAAAAGGGATTGATAACTTCAATAAAGCAATTGCCAAGGGTATTATTAAGGTAATGAATAAGATTGGTATTTCAACTTTAAATTCATATCGAGGTGCTCAAATTTTTGAGGCCCTTGGATTAAGTCAAAAATTTATTGATGATTTTTTCACAAATACGCCTACAAGAATTCAGGGAATTGGTCTTTACGAAATAGAAAAAGAAGTTAATAAAAGACACACAAAAGCATATATTCATGAATCAAACATTGGCCTTCCTTTAGAAATTGGTGGTGATTACAGGTGGAGAAGAGATGGTGAAGCCCATGTGGTAAATCCCTCAACAATATCCTCACTGCAACAGGCAGTAAAAAATAAAAGTTTTGATAAATATGAAACCTTCGCTACACTAATTAATGACCAAAACGAGAAACTTATGACCTTGAGGGGTCTTTTTGAATTTTCTAGTTTTGATCCAATTCCAATTGATCAGGTAGAGCCCTGGACTGATATTGTTAAACGATTCAAAACAGGTGCTATGTCCTTGGGTTCAATTAGTCAAGAGGCGCACGAAAATCTCGCAATTGCCATGAATAAAATTGGAGGTAAGAGTAACTCAGGTGAAGGCGGTGAAGATGTGAAGAGATTTTTACCTGACAAAAATGGTGATTGGAAGAACTCGGCAATTAAACAAGTTGCATCTGGAAGGTTTGGTGTTTCCAGCCATTACCTTAGTTCTGCAAGAGAGATNCAGATCAAGATGGCTCAGGGGGCCAAGCCTGGAGAGGGAGGTCAATTACCGGGTCCAAAGGTTAATCCATATATAGCCTCAGTAAGAAATTCAACACCTTATGTGGGACTTATTTCTCCACCCCCACATCACGATATATATTCTATAGAAGACCTATCTCAATTAATTTATGATTTGAAAAACGCTAACCGTGAAGCTAGAATAAATGTTAAGCTTGTATCTGAGGTTGGTGTGGGTACAATTGCAGCTGGAGTTGCAAAGGCCAAGGCTGATGTCATTCTTATTTCTGGATATGATGGAGGAACTGGGGCTTCACCACTAACCTCCCTCAAGCATGCGGGTTTACCATGGGAATTAGGAATTGCAGAAGCACAGCAAACTCTTGTTTTAAATGGTTTAAGAAGCAGAATCGTATTAGAATGTGATGGGGCATTAAAAACTGGAAGAGATGTTGCTATTGCGTGTCTTTTAGGGGCAGAAGAATTTGGGTTTTCAACTGCACCACTAATTGCCAGTGGTTGTATTATGATGCGGGCTTGTCATTTAAATACATGTCCTGTTGGAATCGCAACCCAAGATCCGGAGCTTAGAAAAAATTTCAAAGGCAAACCTGAATATGTAATTAATTACATGTACTTTATTGCTGAAGAGTTGAGAAAAATAATGGCGAATTTAGGTTTTAGAAAAATCGATGAAATGGTCGGTCAATCACAGAAACTGAATATGAATAAAGCTATTCATCATTTCAAAGCTCAAGGTCTTGATCTTTCATCAATTCTTCATAAGCCTAAGGTTTCAGATGGATTAATTGAGAGAAATACTGAATCTCAAAATCATAACTTAGATAGTGTAATAGATTTTGAAATTTTAAAAGATGGAAAAGATGCCATTTTTAACAAAATACCTAAAAGTCTTTCTTATAAAATTAAGAATACTGATAGAACCGTGGGAACCATAATTAGTAATGAAATTTCAAAAGTGCATGGAGCCAGTGGATTACCAAAGGATACTCTTGAATTAAATTTTAATGGNACTGCAGGTCAAAGCTTTGGATGTTTTGCGGCTAATGGTATTAAAATGACTATAACTGGTACTACCAACGACTACTTTGGAAAGGGACTCTCTGGCGCTACAATCATCGCTAAAGTACCTGAAAAAGCTACATTTGTATCTAATAAAAATATAATTACAGGTAATGTTACTCTCTATGGAGCAACAAGTGGAGAGGCTTACATTAATGGAATTGCTGGTGAAAGATTTTGTGTTAGAAATTCTGGAGCCAAAGCAGTAGTTGAGGGTATCGGAGACCACGGATGTGAGTATATGACGGGTGGTATTGCCATAATTTTAGGTGAATTTGGTAGAAATTTTGCCGCTGGTATGAGTGGTGGAATTGCATATATTTATGATGAAAAAGGGATTTTCGATGAAAAAAAATTCAATCTTGAAATGGTTGAACTAGAGAATTTAGAGGTTAGTGATGCAAAAAGTGTTTTGAAGTTAATTAAAAATCATTANAGTTACACCAANAGTCAACTGGCAAAAAAAATCATTGACAATTGGTCTACCTCATTAAATAATTTTATTAAGGTAATGCCAACTGATTACAAAAAGGCTCTGGAAATGATGACTCGAACTAAAAAACAAAAAACAATTTAGACATGGGGAAGATTAAAGGTTTTATGGAGTTTGAAAGGATAAAGGAGGCTGTTGTTAAACCAAAAGACAGAGTTAAAAATTATAATGAATTTACTTTAAGCCCCAAAACAGATAAACTGAGGGATCAGGGTGCAAGATGCATGGATTGCGGTGTTCCTTTTTGTCACAGTGGTTGTCCGTTAGGTAATTTAATTCCTGACTTTAATGATGCTGTTTATCAAAACGATTGGAAAAATGCACTCTCTATTTTACATAGTACAAATAATTTTCCTGAATTTACAGGTAGACTTTGTCCTGCTCCTTGCGAAGAAGCATGTGTTTTAGGTATTGTTAACCCACCCGTATCAATTGAACTAATAGANAAATATATTGTTGAACGTGGGTTCTCAGAGGGGTGGATAAAACCCCATCCGCCAGAATCTAGAACTGGAAAAACTGTTGCTGTAATTGGTTCTGGCCCTGCTGGGTTGGCTGCTGCACAGCAGTTGAACAGAGCTGGACATACTGTCACTGTATTTGAAAGAGACAATAAAATTGGTGGTCTTTTAAGATATGGTATCCCTGATTTTAAAATGGAAAAAAACATTATAGACAGGCGTTTAAATGTTATGGAAGCTGAGGGAATCAATTTTAAAATCAATATTGAAGTAGGTAAGGCTATTTCAGCAAAAGATATTGAAAACGAATATGATGCGATTGTCATTTGTACTGGGGCTTCTATTAAAAGAGATCTTCCTATACCTGGCTCTGAACTTAATGGAGTTGAGCAAGCAATGAATTTTTTACCTCACAATAATAAAGCAGTGGATGGACAAATTAAACGCAACACTAAATATCTTGCCAAAGACAGAAATGTAATTGTTATTGGAGGAGGTGATACCGGTTCTGACTGTATTGGAACATCTAACAGACAAGGGGCGAAAAGTGTCACTAATTTTGAAATCATGCCTAAACCATCAGATGAAAGAACTGAAGAAAATCCTTGGCCCTATTGGCCCTTTAAACTTAAGACAAGTTCCTCTCACGAGGAAGGAAGCCACAGGGAGTGGAGTATTTTAACCAAAGAATTTGTTGGGGATGGAAAAGGTAACCTCAAAGGGCTGATAACGGTTGAAGTAGAATGGGAAAAAATTCCTGGAGAGCGTCCTCAGTTGAAAGAAATAAAGGGATCTGAAAAAGAATGGCCATGCGAACTAGCATTATTAGCTTTAGGATTTACTGGCCCTGAAAGGTCTTTACCCGAGCAATTTGGTCTGACCTTCGATCCAAGAGGTAATGTAAAAGGTGAAAAACTTTACCAAACTAATAAGCCTAATATCTTTGCTGCAGGAGATGCAAGAAGAGGTCAGTCGCTTATTGTATGGGCTATCTCAGAAGGTCGTGAAGCAGCCCATCAGATTGATACTTATTTAATGGGCAGTTCGAGTCTGCCTCAAAAAAANAAGGCTGGAGATCTTATGGCTATATAAATTTATTGGAAAAAATTCCAAACAATTCCAAACCTAAGTATTGAATCTCTGTATGGTGTGAATGGAGCTGAATAGTAATTATACCCCGTGTTATCATCATTGATATGTTCGAATTTCAGGAATAATCTTGTCTGTTGTATTTTNGCATTTATAAAAAAATCAATTCTTGGAAAACCACCTATCTCCGTATGGTTTTGTGAGACAAACTCACCAATCACAGGGCTGTANCGGTCACCAAAATACTTTGTGAAATATTGTGCAGTGATNCCTGTTTGAAGAAAAAGTGCTTTACCAAAAAGTTGACTTGAGAAAAACAAAGAACTTCTTACATTCCACTCTGGAACATTAATTGGATTGAAACCATCTTCTGCCTCATTTTGAGTTACTTGTTGATATTGAACGGTATTTGCAAGTGAAAATTTACCCAGATTAAACTGTTTATTCCATCTCAATTTAAGGTAGTTGATCTGATTTTCGGATTGCTCTGGGGTAACCAATAATTCTTCTTCAACCTTATTGGTTGATTCTAAAAATGAAATCATCCTTTTAAAAGGCAACAAGTTTCTAAAATAAGTATAGTTATTGATCAGCTCATATTTAAATTGTAAATCGCCCCATATTTGGTGACTGAGCTTAAATTCTAAAGTATTAATTTGCTGATTCTTGAAACTTGGATTATACCAGTCATATTCAATAAAATTACTCCGATGTAAGAAAAAATTAAAATTAGGCGTCTGGTTACGAAGGCTAAATTTAGTCTGAATAAAAAGATTGTTTTTAAATCGTTTACTTAAACTTCCGGACAAGAATTGGGTGTCGTATTCCTTTTTAACCGAAATATAGCCTTCCGCCTTAAAATCAAATTTTAAAAATGTTTTTTTCCAATAGGTATCTAACGCAAACTGATTGGCTTTAATAGAACTAGGGTAAGGTCCACGATCAACTGGCTCATCTTCAGCTTCATCAGAAGGAAAAATAATAAAATAATTCCAATCAAAAATCCGAATTCCAGCTTTTATTTGACCTAATTTTTTATCGTTAAAAATGACGTACAACTCATTNTCCATTGTATCCAAACGATTACTCACATTATATNTTGAGGTGCCTGATGCAGTTCCAAAAAAACCTTTCAGGTCAAGCTCAGAATTATCATAATTAAACTGCTTTATTTCATAATTGANTTTATGACCAACGGTCAATCTTTTTGGCCTTTCATAATTATACATTTTATTGTTACCTCCGATGATNACATCATATTGTTGATCGAGATAATATCTCCTTCCTACCAAAGTATTTTCTACTTCTACATTATTATTTAACCTAGATCGGTCCAAAAAACCATCATAANCAAATTCTTCTATCGCTTTTTCAAAANAGTAAACACTTAAAGANTCTAGACCCCCATTTGCCTGATTCTCNAGCCTTTGAGCAACAAAATGAGAGCGCTGGCGATAGCGATAATTTTTTGAGGTNTANTTCGTGGTAAAACGTAAATTNGTTCCTCCACCCAGTGTATTTATATATCTTCCTAGTGATCGATATGCTTTGTGGGCAACTGATAAGTTAAATCTGGGAGAAGTATTAACTGTAATCAGAGCATCAACCATTTGACCCTGCTCAAACACAGATTTAAAAAATAGCTCCGTCATTGGAGTAGGTACNTCAAAATAAGGAGTCTCTTCTTCTTCNATGTAGGCAAAATGTTTTCCCCTAGCACCAATTTGCGGAGTTTTTTTCTCTCTTTGAAAATCATAACCAAGTTTATTAAAACCTTCTCCTGTGTTAGGAAAAGTCAATACCTCAAAATAATCTTTACGCAAATAATTAAAACGATAATCCTTATTTATATTTAANGTGGTATCCAAATGTTTTTCAGTTCCATCGGAATAGAAAATCTTATAATCCTCAACCGTTATTTCACTCATTTCTTTAATCGGTTTTTGGACTACTTTTCTAAGCTCAACCAAACGTAACTTGTACTGTGTTCTTTCTATTGAGAAAGAATCNAGCAACTGTGTAAATAATTTTACAGAGAGCAACCTACTATCATGATCTAGATTAANACGATTCATTATCTCNAATCTCTTGGGAAGCGAATCCANATCTTTTTCCTCAAGAGTTTTAACAACTACATTTTTTAAAATTCCAAGTTTAGGAANTGAAAAATTCAAAAATCGAATGGAATCCTTTTGGCTAATTGGTTGAATTACTTCAACANTAATACTGTCATTTGTAACTATTAAACTGTCAACTACTTTAACTGGCACAGAAAAACCCACTATTTCAAGCGTATTATTAAGTTTAGCGTNGGCCTCCTTTATATCATTAACTTCTTGAGCAAATGAAAGTGCAGTATACAGTAGAAAAAAAACAGCTAACTGTCGCCTCATTAAAATGAATTTGATGCGAAGTTAAAATAAATGTACTTAACTTGTCTTTAAGATTATAAACGAAAATCTGACATTGTTAGCAGCACAGTTTTCATTAAAGGTTGAAGCAGGAACGGATGAAGCAGGAAGAGGATGTTTGGCAGGTCCAGTGACTGCCGCAGCAGTGATTTTACCAACTTCTTTTGATTTACGTTTTTTAAATGATTCAAAACAACTAAACGANCAACAACGTTATGAACTTCGACCATTAATTGAAGCGCAAGCGATCGCTTTTGCTTACGCGCATGTTTCACCCCTGGAAATAGATAGAATAAATATTTTAAACGCTAGTATTAAAGCCATGCATTTGGCTTTAATAAAACTGAGGAAGCAGCCTGAATTTATAGCAGTAGATGGGAATCGATTTCATTCATTTGGTAATGTTCCCCATCAATGTTTAATTAAAGGAGATGCAAAATACCTTAATATTGCATCGGCTTCAGTCCTAGCAAAAACTTATCGAGATGATTATATGAAAAAAATTCACGAGGAGTATCCAGATTATCTATGGCAGAAAAATAAAGGTTATCCCACCAAGGCCCACAGAGAGGTCATAAAAATAAAAGGATCTACACCTCACCATCGAAAATCTTTTCAATTACTGCCAAAACAACTTGAAATCAACTTAAGGTCTTAATAATTTGCATTGTTGAAAAGTTAGTGGAATATATTTTTTGTTCTTACCTCCTAGGCAAGGTGGGTTTTAATAATTTTGAATGTTATGCAGAAAAATTTTATGTTAATTTTTATTCTATTGGTATTTGTCAGCTGCAGTATTCCAAAGTCTAAAGATATTGACCTTTTAGAGGCTGTTCCTCAAAACACTTCACTTGTAATTCAGGTCAACGACACTCTGGCTTTAGGAAGTTCACCATTGCTATTGAAAATTTTTGATCTTGATCCAGACTTAAAAAAAACAATTAAAGATATAACTCCTAGAAAGCCTTCACTTCCTTTTGTGTATTGTATTACACCTATCGGAAAAGATCAAAATGCTGTCGGTTTTATTACCAAATCAAGTCCAGCGGATACCTTGATCAATTATCAAACTAAAATCAAATATAGTAGTCAAATAATAGGAACGAGGAACGAGAGCGGTCAAACATTTTATATAGCCCAATTTGGAAACCTAAAAATGATTGCTGAATCACAATTAATAGTTGAAAATGGCATCCGAAATTATGAAAGAAATAATAGAGGTATAACGAGTCCTGAATTTTTTCAATTAGTGGAAACAATGGACCAAGATATGGCTATTAACTTTTTTATTCACCCATCATCCAAATCTCTATTCAATTCTGTTTTTCCTTACACACCCCTTTTTCCAAAAACTGGGGAGCAATGGTTGGCTTTGGACTTAGAGGTTGAAAATGATTTTTTCTCGATTAATGGTGTGGCTTTTATAAATGATTCAATTCCAAATGCCTTGACCTTAATTAAGTCTCTCAATCCAAGAGAGCCAATCCTTCATAATTTTGTTCCAAAGAATTTTACCACATACTTAAGTCTCATGGTCGATAATGTTAGACAGTTGGAAGATAATTTTAAAGATTATTCAAGGAAAGCGAATATACCCTTGAGTAAAATAGACTTCTCTCCCCTTAATTCAATCAGCGAAATTGGGTGGTTAAACGTCGGGATGCAACAGTCCATAATTTTCCACCTTAATTCTTTGGAAGATATTCCTAATTTCGATACTGGCCAAGAAGAACCAAAAACCTACCGAGGTATAAACTATTATAAAATTGAGCTGCCTAAAGATATAAAAAGCATGTTATCCAGTTTTGGACAAAAGATCAGTCCAACATGGTCATGTCAATATGAAGATTACTTGATCTTAAGCGAAACGGAAAGCGGAATTAAAAATATATTAAGTAATTATCTCGATCAAAACACATTAGACAAAAATCTAAATTTCAAAGCTCTTCAAGACCGACTAGCCAATGAAAATTCCTTTATCTGGTTGGGGCAATCAAAAAATCTTACAGATTATTGGGGAAAGAATGGAAACCAAACCAAAGTACTTAAAGCTCTCCCTGTATCGGATTATCCTCTAGTTGTATTCCAAGGGGTCGGGGAGGAAAGTTTTATCCACCTTCACCTGAGTATTCAGAAAGATCAGCCCTTTAAAAGTAAAGGAGGTGTCAACAATGAATTAACAATTGACCTTTCCAAGCCTTCCTCAATTCCACCTCAATGGCTAAAAAATCACCGAAATAACGGAATGGATATTGCTGTTCAGGACCAAGATAATATGTTATATTTATTTTCTAATACTGGTAAATTATTCTGGAAAAAACAATTAGATGGGAAAATAATTGGTGCGATTCAACAAGTGGACTTATATAAAAATAAACGTTTGCAAATCGCTTTTAGAACCCAAAAAAGTTTCATGATTTTAGATCGAAACGGAAATATTGTTAAACCATTTAATATCAAATTACCTAAAAATGAACATCCCCTCCCACTTGCAATATTTGATTACGACAATAACCGAAACTACCGTTTTGTTACCGCACAGGACAAGTCGCTATTTATGTATGACAGGAAAGGAAAAAGGGTAAATGGGTTTAAACTTAAAAAAGTTGATGCTCAAATTCTTAGCTCACCAAAACACATACGATTCCAGGGAAAAGATTACATCGTTATGCCTTTAGATAATAATCGCTTAAAAATTGTTTCCCGGACCGGCCAAGACCGAATAAAGGTTAAAGGCAAGGTTAATTTTAGCAAAAATGAGATTTTCTCCTATCTGAATACTTTTGCTACAACTGATCGAAGTGGGAGCCTCATCCAAGTTGATACCCGGGGAAACCTGGTCACCTCATCCCTGGGGTTAAGTCCAAACCATAAAATTGATGCAACGACCAGATCACTAGTTACTTTATCCGACAATAATCTGAATATTAAGGGCGTACCTGTTACCCTTCCTTTTGGAAGTTACACCTCTCCAAAAATATTTTACCTAAACAATACACTTTACATAAGTACTACAGATAAAGAAGCTCAAAAAGTTTACCTTTTCCTCAGTAATGGAACAGCAGTAGAGGGCTTCCCTGTATATGGGAACACAGCAGTGGACTTATCCAATAGCGACAAAGATAAAGGACTAGAATTACTAGTGGCATCGGAAGATAACAGTCTATTGGTATATGAAATCAATTAATAATTTCTACTTCAAAAACTTCAGAAAAATGTTTGAGTACAGCAGCTTTGACTAAAGAAGGATCGACTTCCCTCTTGAGTTCTTTTGCAATGGAAGTGACTCCTTTCCCCTGGATCCCACATGGAACGATATAATCAAAATAAGAAAGATCGGTATTAATGTTTAAAGCAAATCCATGCATAGTAACCCATCGACTAGCACGTACACCCATAGCACATATTTTTCTAGCAAAAGGAGTATCTAAATCTAACCAAACGCCGGTTTCCCCATCGCTTCGAGCACTATTTAAACCAAAGTCTGAGAGGGTTTTAATGATTATTTCTTCTAAATAACGTAGGTATTTGTGAATGTCAGTAAAGAAATTATCTAAGTCAAGTATGGGATAGCCTACCAATTGACCTGGGCCGTGAAATGTAATATCCCCACCACGATTAGTTTTAAAAAATGCAATCCCCTTTGATTTTAAGACCTCCTCCTTTAACAATAGGTGGTCGATTTTTCCACTCTTCCCTAAAGTAAAAACTGGAGGATGCTCAACAAGTAACAAGTGGTTTTCTGTAAGAATGGAAGAATCCAACTGACGGTTTTGTCTTTTGACAGCAATGGTATTGGAAAAATATTCTTCTTGAATATCCCAAGCCTCACTGTAAGGAAGAAATCCCAGTTCAGTAATCTTTACTTTTTTATTTTTAATCATTCCAACGCTNGGGGATTATTCAAAATAACCAGTGCAGCAATAATTCCTGGCACCCAGCCACTAAGGGTCAATAAAAAAACAATAATAACTGAGCCACAACCTTGGTCAATCACAGCTAGTGGAGGAAAAAAAACAGATAAAAGTACACGCCAAAAACTCAATGGACCATAGTTTTGTGCAAAGATAGGAAAATTGATTCCTGATTGCTTTAGAGTGATTATATTTACACAAATGTTAGGACCTGCATGACTAAAATTTCAGAACAAGGACAGATAAGAAGAGAAAAGCTAAAGGCTTTAAGGGATTTAGGAATTGATCCTTATCCAGCTGCACTATTTACGGTAAATACCGATTCAAAATCAATAAAAGAAAATTTTAGTGAAGGAAAAAAGGTAATTATCGCAGGGCGATTAATGTCTAGGCGTATTCAAGGAAAAGCAAGTTTTGCTGAATTGCAGGATAGTAAAGGAAGGATTCAACTCTATTTTAATCGCGATGAAATTTGTGGGGGAGAAGACAAAACATTTTACAATGAAGTATATAAGAAATTACTAGATATTGGAGATATTATTGGGTTAAATGGTACCCTTTTTACTACTCAAGTAGGGGAAAAAACAGTTATGGTAAAATCCTTTCAAATCCTCAATAAAACTCTGCGTCCACTTCCGCTTCCCAAAACTGATCCGGAGGGCAATATCTATGACGAATTCAATGACCCCGAATTGCGATACCGCCAGCGATATGTAGATTTGATAGTGAATCCAAAGGTCAAGGATACATTTATCAAACGCACTAAAATCACTAATAGTATCCGCAGTTTTTTAAATGAAAAAGACTATCTAGAAGTAGAGACTCCTATCCTTCAGCCTATTCCCGGCGGAGCTACCGCGAGGCCTTTTTTGACTCATCACAATGCGATGAATATTCCTCTTTATTTAAGAATCGCAAATGAATTATACCTCAAGCGTCTAATTGTTGGTGGTTTTGATGGGGTTTATGAGTTTGCCAAAGACTTTCGTAATGAGGGTATGGATCGTACCCACAATCCTGAATTCACTGTAATGGAACTTTACGTGGCTTATAAAGATTATTTATGGATGATGGAGATGACCGAAAGCTTATTAGAAAAAGTTTCAAATGACACCAATGGAAATACAGTAATTCCTGTAGGAGAGCATATGATAGATTTTAAAGCTCCTTACCCGCGCATTCCGATTCTTGATGCAATCAAAATCCATACAGGTGTTGACGTTGGCGGTATGGATCCAACCAAACTTAGAGCTGCTGCTAAAAGTATTGGAGTTGAAGTAGACAAGACTATGGGAGAGGGAAAGTTGATCGATCAGATTTTTGGTGAGAAATGTGAACACCATTACATTCAACCCACTTTTATAACTGACTATCCAAAGTCCATGAGTCCCTTGACTAAAGAACATCGAAGCAATCCAAACCTAACAGAACGCTTCGAGCTAATCGTAAATGGAAAGGAAGTGGCCAATGCTTATTCAGAGCTTAATGATCCTATCGACCAAAGGGAACGTTTTGAGACCCAATTAACCCTAAGCGAAAAAGGAGATGACGAAGCTATGTTTATAGATCAAGATTTTCTAAGTGCACTTGAATACGGCATGCCACCCACCTCAGGGATTGGTATTGGTATTGACCGGCTTACCATGCTATTAACAAATAACAGCTCTATTCAAGAGGTACTGTTCTTCCCACAAATGAAACCTAAGAAAAAAGCAATTACCTTAACCGAAGAGGAAAAATTGATTTACGATCTGCTAAAAAAAGAAAGCCCAATTGCACTTCCATTTCTAAAAGAACGAGCAAATTTAAGTAATAAAAAATGGGATAAAGCACTTAAAGGGCTGACCCAAAATAAGTCTGCCATAGTCACTAAAGATGTTGGAGGGCTTTGGGTTAGATTGGTAAAATAAATAGCTAATTAACCCCAAATTTTTCTAAAGCATTAATACAATAATTAAAAAAAANAACTCTAATAGAAGTATATCATNCATTATTTNTCCGGCAAAAAAAATATTTAAAGTTNGGGTGNCTTTATTAAAAAAATAAAGCNATCTCTAGANNNACTTTGGTAATCATATCATGATTCTATNTATAATTAAATATNGATTTAGACCTTTTACTTGTTTTTTAACCAATCCTCAAAAGCTGATAGTGTAAAATCGATATCTTTTTCAGATAAAGCATCGTTTAAAAAATAGCTTTCGAAAGCACTGGGAGGNAGGTAAATCCCTCGATCCAACATACCATGAAAATAGGTTTTAAAATCTTCGTTATTCCCCAAAGCAGCCGTTNTAAAATTCACTACGGCTTGATCTGTAAAATGAAGTGACATCATCGAACCGTAACGATTGATTTGAAAGGGAATACTTTTTTTATTNAATAAGCTTGTCATACCCTGCGCTATTGATTTAGTTTTTCTTTCAAGCCGCTCAAAAACCTCGGGGTTCTCATTGAGGTGTTTAAGCATTGCATAACCTGCTGCCATTGCAAGTGGATTCCCACTGAGAGTTCCAGCCTGATAAACAGGCCCTTCGGGAGCAAGATAANNCATTAATTCTGCACTTGCTGCATAAGCTCCTACAGGNAGGCCACCACCAAGGACTTTACCATAAGTNATAAGATCGGCAGNCACACCCAAACTTTCTTGTGCGCCTCCTTTAGCCANTCGAAANCCTGTCATGACCTCATCAAAAATCAAGAGAGTTTNGTNCTCGTCACATAATTTTCGNAATCCCTCCATAAATCCCTTTTGTGGTGGAATACAGCCCATATTTCCTGCGACAGGTTCAACAATGATGGCTGCAATTTGCTCGTGATATTGTTTAAAATGATTGCTGACACTCTCTAAATTATTATACTGTGCTAAGAGCGTGTCTTTCGCAGTGCCTTGAGTAACCCCAGGACTATTAGGCACCCCAAAAGTAATTGCACCACTTCCTGCTTGAATCAAAAAAGCATCGGAATGCCCGTGATAACAACCCGCAAACTTAATGATCTTTTCCCTTTGGGTGAANCCTCGAGCCAATCNAATGGCNCTCATNCAGGCCTCTGTACCTGAATTGACCATTCTAATTTTATCGATATTAGGAACCATTTTTACTGCCAACTCAGCGATTTGTGTTTCCAACTCGGTAGGCATGCCAAAGGAGGTTCCGCTTTCTGCACGTTTTTTTACCGCCTCAATAACGGGTTTAAAAGCGTGTCCTAATATCATTGGACCCCAACTTGAAATATAGTCAATCAAGGTATTTCCATCCACGTCATACAAATAAGCCCCTTTAGCTTTTTCTACATAAACCGGGGTACCCCCNACCGCTTTAAAAGCCCTTACNGGAGAATTNACTCCTCCAGGTATGACAGNCTGAGCNGATCGAAATAGAGCACTNCTTCTTTTACATAGCATAATATTAGTTTATNGGAATAATTAAATTTTGACCTAAAAAAATGGTGTTGTTCTCAAGCTGATTTTCTTGAACCAATGATTTAATATCTACTTTATATTTTTTGGAAATGGAATAGAGTGTATCTCCTTTTTGAACAAGATGTGCTTTTTTTGTTATAGGCTGCTGGACAAATTCAGGGTGATTATTTTTCCTTTTCTTTTTTTTCTTAGAATCAAAACGACCCAACCGATAACGTTCAATTAAACTAATCAATTTATCTGGATATTTGGGATCGGTAGCATAGCCAGCTTTCTTTAGGCCTTTTGCCCAGCCCTTATAATCATCAATTTTGAGATCAAATAGGAAATTATAACGGGGTCTGCTGGTCAAAAACAGNGAGTGATCGCGATAGGAAGTTCTGGGGTCTTTGTAAACCCTAAAGCACTCTCCTTTTTCGTCATCATCNTGGTAAATACGTTTTCCTCNCCATTCACTATGGCATTTAATACCAAAGTGATTGTTGGCCGCTAGAGCTAAACGACTATCGCCNATTCCAGATTCTAATATTCCNTGAGCAAGAGTTATACTNGCGGGGATATCATAAATTTTCATTTCTTCACTTGCTANAGGGGAGAAAGTGGCTACATAATTATTGACTCTTTCAGCTACACTAAGCTCTTTTTTAGTCTTGTAAGACTTTAACTCGACCTTTGACGGCTTTACTTCAAATTTTTTTAAGGTCTTTTCTGGTGCTTTGGCATATCGAATACTTACTTTTTTTGCTCCTCCACAACCCATTATTAACAAAACCAGCGAGAGGATAAAAATATTATTTAAACTTCTATTTTTGGCCATTCTTTTTCACTTAGTATTTGATTCATTCCTGCTATTCCTTGCAGGCCACCAGAATGAATAACTAATATACGTTTCCCCCAGTTCCATTGCTTTTGCTTTATTATATCAAAAATACCAAAAAGTAGCTTTCCAGTGTAAATAGGATCGAGGGGAATTTTAAATTTTTTATTAAAATGATTAATGAATTCAATCAGTGGTAAAGAGATTTTAGCATACCCACCAAAAACATAATCGTGGTTGATCTTCCAATTTTTTTTTTCTGTAAACCGCTCAATTTCGTACTCTAATTCTTTATGAAGAAGGGCTGCAAAACCCAACACCGTTTGATGTGATTGTGCGCTTTCGATTAAACCCGATAGGGTGCCTCCTGTTCCAACACTACAACAGATTGCGTCAAAATATTTATCTTCTGTTGTAAGAATTTCACTACAACCACGAACAGCCATTGAATTGGTCCCGCCTTCAGGAAGCAAATAAAATTTACCGAATTTCTTTATTAAAGTCTCATGGAAACGTGAAGTGTCTTTTTCGCAATAGGTCGATCGGCTAACTGGAAATAAAGTCATGCCTTGATCTTGACAAAATTGTAAGGTGGGATTTTGACGTTTTTCATCGCCCCTAATTATACCGATGGTTTTGAATCCCAGAATCCTTCCCGCAGCTGCAGTAGCTGCTAGGTGGTTGGAAAATGGTCCTCCAAAGGTTAAAATCGAGTTGTAACCCTCAATAATTGCTTGTTCTAAATTGTATTTGAGTTTTCTAAACTTGTTTCCAGAAACCGTGGGGTGCAATAAATCTTCTCTTTTGATAGTAATTTGAACACCATCAAGATCAGGTAGTTTTTGATTTACGACTTTTTGATTTTGAAATAAAGACATCTTGGAAAACAAATACAAGTCAAAATTAAACGATAAACTTGAAATATAATTACCTTTAGAAGTAAACATGATTTCAAACCTATTCTTAGAAAAAGAAGATTTTTATTTATCCCTAAAGGTTTTGAGAGTTTTTTTGGTATAAAACACGAGATTAAGAGATGGTATTGTTGTCAAAGCAATTTAGATATTGTCCCTATGGATTCGATTCCAAAACAGGTGAGTAATTTCGGCACAGTTTTTGAATAATTATTATTAAAATCATGATGAAAAATATATATTTATTTATTTTCGGGATGCTATTTAGCTGTAGTTCGATCTACGTTTTAACTGACCATGATACAGGAGTTGATTTTTCAAAATATAAAACATATGCTTATTTCAAACCAGGAATTGATAAAGTAGAAATATCAGATTTAGACAAGAGAAGGATTTTAAAAGCAATTGACTTACAGCTGTCGGAAAAGTCAATGATGAAGTCTGAAATGCCGGATCTATTAATCAGTATTAATACAACTGCAAAGGAAAAAGTCTATATTGATAATATGAACAATGGCTTTTGGGGCTGGAATCCCTGGTTCTGGAGCCCTAACTTTAATTCTGTAAGCTCAAGAACCGAGGGAATACTTTATATTGATTTAATTGATGCCAAAACAAAACAATTAGTTTGGCAAGGAAAGGGCAAGGGAGGAATCAGTGAGTACATGAAAAATAGGGATGAACGAATTGGCACTTTTGTAGAAGAAATTTTACAAAATTATCCACCAGAAGTGGAAATGTAATACTAGATTAAACCTTTAGATGCAGATAATGCCTCAGGTATGCCCTCAGGTTTTTTACCCCCTGCAGTAGCAAAAAATGGTTGTCCTCCTCCACTGCCTTGAATATATTTACCTAATTTACGAACTACCTTCCCCGCGTCAAGATCTTTTTTGTTTACCAACCGTTTAGATATATAACAGCTTAAAATAGCTTTTCCGCCTGATACAGAACCCAATACCATGAATAAATTTTCATAGTCTTTTCCAAGCTCAAAGCTAAGATCTTTAATTGACTGTAAATCAAGATCAACTAATTTAGCCAAAAAAGAAATTTCTTTAACTTCTTCGATTTCTAATTTGATCTCTTCAGCTAAAATTTTACTTTTTAATCTTTTGAATTCGTCAAGCTGCTTTTTTAAAATACTATTTTCAGTCTGAATATATTCAACAGCTTTAGGAAGGTCTTGAGGGTTTTTAAAAAGAGATTTTACCTCCTCTAATTCTTGGTTTCGGTCATCAAAATAGGCTAATACAGCTTCTCCTGTGATAGCTTCAATTCTTCTAACTCCAGATGCAACTGCAGCTTCAGAAGAGATCTTAAAGTGCCAAATATCTGCGGTATTCTTTACATGAGTTCCTCCACAGAGCTCCACCGATTGACCAAAACGAATGGTCCTAACTGCATCACCATATTTTTCACCAAATAAGGCTATTGCTCCAGAGGATATTGCCTGCTCAAAAGGAACACTTCGACTTTCTTCAAGTGGTAATTGTTCTTTTATTCTTGAATTGACAAATTGTTCTATGGCTTTAATTTCTTCTGGTATGAGTTTTTTAAAGTGTGAAAAGTCAAACCTAAACATTCCCGAATGAACCATGGAGCCTCTTTGCTCCACATGGTCTCCTAAAATAGAACGTAAAGCCTGGTGCAACAAATGGGTTGCACTATGGTTACAGGCAGTTTTATGTCTTTGATTCTCATCCACTACAGCATTTAATTTTTGATTTAAGTCCATAGGAACTGTGGAAGAATAATGAATAATAAGATTATTTTCTTTTTTAGTATTAAAAATATAATGAATTTCTCCATTAGATTGCTCCAAATAGCCTTTATCTCCTACCTGACCACCACTTTCAGGATAAAAAGGGGTCATATTAAATACTAATTGAAAAAACTCTCCTTCTTGCTTGTTAATTACTTTGCGATATTTTGTGATTTTGACTGGAGTGGAAAGCAAATCATACCCAACAAACTCTTCTTCGTCATCCTCGGCAATTATTTGCCAGTCATCTACAACTGCTTTAGAAGCAATTCTTGATCGCGCTTTTTGTTTGGCCATCTCTTTATTAAACCCTTTCTCGTCTATTTTAAATCCTTTTTCTTTAGCAATCAATGCAGTAAGATCAAAAGGGAAGCCAAATGTGTCGTATAGCTCAAATGCTTTGAGGCCACTTATTGTTTCAATTTCAGCGGAAGCCAATATTGTATCCAATAAGGTCAATCCTTGATCTAAGGTTTTTAAGAAAGATGCTTCCTCCTCACGAATAACGTTTGCAGAAATACTTTTCTGTTTTTCTAGTTCTGGGAAAACAGAATTCAACTGTTGATTTAGAGTTTCAACAAGGTGAAAAATAAAAGGGTCTTTTTGATTCAAAAAAGTAAATCCATATCTGATAGCCCTTCTTAAGATTCTACGAATAACGTATCCAGCACCATTATTAGACGGAAGTTGGCCATCTGCAATTGCAAAATAGACTGATCTAATGTGATCAGAAATAACACGAATGGCGCGGTCTGTATCTTCATTTGATCCATATCTAAAACCACTAAGGGTTTCGATTTCTTTAATCAATGGGGTAAAAACATCTGTATCGTAGTTGGAAGTCTTACCTTGCATTGCCATGCAAAGTCTTTCGAAGCCCATGCCTGTATCCACGTGTTTTTGAGGTAATTGCTCAAGACTACCGTCAGCCTTCCTGTTGAACTCAACAAAGACAAGGTTCCATACTTCAACAACTTGGGGATGATCTTGGTTAACTAGTTTGGCCCCGGGAAGCGAAGACTTTTCATCTGTACTTCTTAAGTCAATATGAATTTCAGAGCAAGGGCCGCAAGGTCCTTGCTCTCCCATTTCCCAAAAATTATTTGCTTTATTACCCAATAATATTTTTTCTTTAGGTACAATTTCTTTCCAAATATCATAGGCTTCATGATCTTTTTCAAGGTTTTCATTAGAATCCCCCTCAAAAATTGTAATATAAAGGCTTTCTGGATTAATTTTATAAATTTCCGTCAAGAGTTCCCAGGCCCAAGAAATCGCTTCTTTTTTAAAATAGTCCCCAAAGCTCCAGTTTCCAAGCATTTCAAAAAAAGTATGATGATAAGTATCGATTCCTACCTCCTCAAGATCATTATGCTTTCCGGATACCCTCAAACATTTTTGTGTATTAGCAATTCGAGAACTTTTAGGTTTTTGATGACCAAGAAAATAAGACTTGAATTGATTCATCCCAGCATTGGTAAACATCAAAGAAGGATCGTCCTTGATTACCATAGGCGCAGAAGGTACAATAGCGTGAGCCTTTGATTCAAAAAACCGAAAGAATTGTTTTCTTATTTCAGCTGCTTTCATTAATTACTATGATACTTTAGGATGGTACAAATATAGTTTTTTAGTTTTATAGCTAAGCCTATAAATCGCTTAGGGTAGAGATGATTTATATATTTAGTATATTTGGAGAAGTTTAAAAATAAATTCAACCTTTCGAATTACACTAATGGCTAAGGTTAAATATTATTACGATAAAGAGACACTCTCATATTTACCCATAGAGGGAAATAGTTTTGCTGTTTTCTCTAGTTTTATTCTTTTTTTGTTTGCATCAATTTTTTTTGGTGTCTTTACACTATTTATCCTTCTAAATACCGATACCCTTAATACACCAAAAGAGATCCTTCAATCCCGTGAAATTGAAAATTTTGAATTACACTATGAGCTACTAAATAAAAAGTTAGAGCAAATTGAGGCAGTCATGGCTAATGTCGAGGACAGAGATAACAATCTTTATAGGGTTTATTTTGAAGCAAGCCCAATTCCAGAAGAACAAAGAAAAATGGGATTTGGCGGTATAAATCGTTATAAAGAATTAGAAGGATATGACAATTCTAATCTAATCATCAACACAACCGAACGTTTAGAGATATTAACCAAACAAGTTGTTGTCCAGTCTCGCTCGCTTGAAGAAATTGAGAGTTTAGCAAAAAGAAAAGAAGAACTTTTGGGTGCAATGCCCTCGATACAGCCAATTCACAAAAGTGATTTGAAACGTATGGCATCAGGTTTTGGCTATCGTACAGATCCTTTTACTAAAAAAAGAAGATTCCACCAAGGAATGGACTTTACTGCTCCACGAGGTACTCCTGTATATGCCTCTGGTGATGGTATTGTTGGAAGAGCAGATAATAGAGCTGCAGGTTACGGAAAACATATTCGAATCGATCACGGATTTGGTTATATAAGTTTATATGCCCACTTAAATCAATACAAAGTTAGACGAAGACAAAAGGTAAAACGTGGAGATGTTATAGGCTATGTTGGAAGCACAGGCCGGTCTGTAGGTCCTCACCTTCATTACGAGATTTTTAAGGATGGGAAAAGGGTAAATCCTCTTAACTATTATTCAGGTAACCTGACAGCGGAGGAGTTTGATATCATGCTTAATCTTGCAAATCAGGAGAACCAATCCATGGACTAATGCTAGTTAAACTTCCAGCAAAAAGATATTACACAATAGGAGAAATTGCAAAGGCATTTAATGTAAACACCTCCCTGTTGAGATTCTGGGAAAAAGAATTTAAAGAAATCCAACCCAAAAAGAAGCAAAGTGGAGCAAGAAAGTATACCCCAGAAGATGTAATTATTATTGAAAAAATTTATTTGCTTCTAAAGCAAAAAGGTTTGACTATTGAGGGTGCAAAAAAGCAACTTAAAATTAAATCTTCTGTTGATGGAAACCATCAATTAATAATTCAAAAGCTCGAAATAGTAAAGGCTAATTTGGAGATGATTAAGGAAAAACTTTAATTATTTTTTTCTGAAAAATAATTGAATTGGAACCCCATTAAAATTGTATTTTTCTCTTATTTTCTTTTCAAGAAATCTCTTATATGGATCTTTAACATATTGTGGTAAATTACAGAAAAATGCAAACTGAGGATGGCCAGTAGGCAATTGAGTACAAAATTTAATTTTAACAAACTTCCCTTTAAATGAAGGCGGTGGTTGGCTCTCAATAATAGGAAGTAAAATATCATTCAGCTTTCGTGTAGGGATCCGGTTTGAGCGATTTTTGAACACTGATAATCCTGTTTCAATGGCCTTAAAAATTCGTTGTTTATTTAATGCTGAAACAAAAATGATAGGTACATCAGTAAAAGGAGCAATTTTTTCACGAATTTGATTTTCAAATACTTTGGTAGAAAAGGTTTCTTTTTCAACCAAATCCCATTTATTAACTAGGATTACAATTCCTTTATTATTTCTATGGGCAAGCCAAAATATATTTTGGACCTGTCCATCAAATCCACGGGTAGCATCGATTAAAAGTAAGCATATATCGCAGTATTCAATCGATCTAACGGAACGCATTACAGAATAAAACTCAATATCTTCCTTTACCTTACTTTTTTTCCTAATCCCGGCTGTATCTATAAGGTTAAATTCAAAACCAAAACGATTATAATTCGTATCGATGCTATCTCTAGTTGTACCAGCAACATCAGTAACTATATAACGTTCTTCTCCAATCAGAGAATTGATAAAAGAAGACTTTCCAGCATTGGGTCTGCCTACAACAGCAAATCTGGGTAATTCATCTTTGATATTATTACCATCCTTTGGCAATACTTTAACCAGTTCATCTAATAATTCACCAGTACCACTTCCATTAATGGCAGAAACAGTGTAAATTTTTTCGTATCCCAAAGAATAAAATTCATTCATATTCTCTTTATTCTTTGAATTATCTCCTTTATTGGCGGTTAAGAAAATAGGTTTTTGAGAACGCCGGAGTAATTGGGCAATCGTCTCATCCATTCCAGTTATTCCGTCGACCAAATCGACCATGAAAAATATAGCATCGGCTTCTTCAATCGCAAGATTCACCTGCTTATCAATCTCTTTCTGGAAAATATCATCGCTACTTTCCACATAACCTCCAGTATCAATAATAGTAAAGTCAATTCCATTCCAGTCTGATTTTCCATAATGACGATCTCGAGTAACGCCACTTATTGAGTCAACGATTGCCTCCCTCTTTTTAATCAAGCGATTAAAAAAAGTAGATTTACCAACGTTTGGCCTACCTACAATTGCGACAATTCCCCCCACTATTTATTTATTTGACTGCAAAAGTACGGGAATTATATGGGAATTGATTTGTGGTTCATTGCCTATAACCAAAACGTTTTAGTTGTTTTGGATTGGATCTCCAATTTTTCTCTACTTTGACGAAAAGTTCGAGATGAACTTTCTTCCCAAAAAAGGTTTGAATATCCTTTCTAGCACTAGTTCCAACTCTTTTAAGCTGTTCTCCTTTGTGACCTATAATTATTCCCTTTTGAGTATCTCGCTCAACAAAAATAACTGATTGTATTCGTATGATTTTTTCTTCCTCCTTAAAAGATTCAGTAATGACCTCAACCGCATAGGGCACCTCCTTATCGTAAATCTGTAAAATACTTTTTCTAATAGCCTCATTTACAAAAAAACGCTCTGACTTATCACTTAGCTGATCTTTGGGGAAATAGGCTGGTGACTCGGGTAAAAGTTCTATAATTATCTGAAGCAGCTCCTCAACAAAAAAGCCAGTTAAAGCAGAAATAGGGATAATTTTAGCACTAGAGAAAACTGAACTCCAATAGCTTACAGCAGACTCCAAATCCTTTTGATTTGAACTATCAATTTTATTTATTAAAACTAATAGGGGGATTTTTATTTTTTTGATCTTATCTAATAGTTTTTCATCTCTAGTTTGATCCTCATCAACTGCTATCATGTATATCAACACATCAGCATCAACTAAAGACTCTTTGACAAAATTCATCATTGAATTTTGCATTTCATAGGCCGGATCAATTATCCCTGGAGTGTCCGACAAAACTAACTGATAATTTTCGCCATTGATTAATCCTAAGATACGGTGCCTCGTTGTTTGTGCTTTGGGTGTAGTAATGGTGAGGTCTCTTCCGATCAGTTTATTGACTAAAGTTGATTTCCCAACATTAGGGTTTCCAACGATAGATACATAGCCTGATTTGTGAAAAGTATTTGACATTTCACAAAGATACAATGTTTGGTTAAGCCTTGGTTATAGGGTATTAATTTTGTAAATTTGCAATATATCGCGAGGTAGAGCAGTAGGTAGCTCGTCGGGCTCATAACCCGAAGGTCGCTGGTTCGAGTCCAGCCCTCGCTACTACACAAGACGGACCAGTATTTTTACTAGTCCGTCTTTTATTTATATCATCGTCATCCCCTGCAAATGATCGGATTAACTTAAAACCTCTTAAGAAAGTCCCATACAGTTTTAAGTAGTTCTGGCCTTCCCCAATGTAAATTATGCTCTCCATCCTCTATACGTAAATAGCGAATTTCTTTACCATCCAAACAATTGGGGAAAACATAAAGTTTATCATCTCCTAAATTTTGTAACTGAAAATTATCGCATTTAAATGCGGATGCCCAACTTTTAGCACTCTCAAAAGCTTCCAAAAAGACATAACCTAATTTAGGGCCCCCATCAATGGGAATTGTTTTATCAGCAGCGCCATTAATCTGAAATACTGCAGTTGGATTTGTTGATTTATTAGGCAGATTGGCTTGGGATAATTGTGAAACAATTGAAGCTACAGCACTAAAATAGGAGGTTTCCAATGCAAGTTTATTAGTCATACTTGAACCATTAGAAGTTCCTATCGCATAAATACGTTTAAAATCAAGATTTTTATAATCTTTTAATGCATCGATAATATCCCCTACAAAGTTGATATCATCCGCTTTTGAGCTTTCATTTCCACCTGAATTCCACATTTTTTCATATCCCTGTGGATAAACACCAACAAACTCTCCAAGGGCCATTAGGTGGTTTAGTTTATTAATCCAAGAGTCGTTGTCAGTTCCTCTTCCGTGAAAAGCAAAAACTAAAGGGTAATTACTTGAGGTGTCTAAGGTAATTGGAACTCTCAAAATTACTTCTCGGGCCACATTTTCACCTGCTATGGTCTGATTGATGAAAAAACGTTTATCCTTTAGTTCGACTGTTGGGACATTTTCCTCTTCAACTTGAACTATAATTTCATCATTACCCGATGAGCACCCAATTAAAAAAAATAGAAGCAGGTCTATAATTATCGTATTCAATTGATTTGATTTCATTCGTTAAAATTAGTAGACAATGACTTCTCTTTTTAATACTCCGCAATCAAGAAATAAAACATTATACAAATTAATTTAATATTAATTCAATTAACTGTTTTTTTCAGACCATTTTAGATAACTAAGTAATTTTATTAGATTGTATATTTTAAAACTCTTTATTAAAAGAAACATGAGAATAAATCGGTCATTAATATGCTACTTATGCGTATTGTTTTTAATCAACTTTTGCCACGCACAAAATGATTCCATTTATTGGCCTAAAATCAATAATGAGTCCAAAACATGGACTCGCTGGTGGTGGATGGGTAGTGCAGTAGATAAAAAAAATCTAACCAAATCTATGATCTCTCTCCAAAAGGCTGGTATTGGAGGGGTTGAAATTGAGCCATTGTATGGAGTAAAAGGTCAAGAATCAAAATTTATAAATTTTCTAAGTCCTAAATGGATGGCTATGCTTGAACACACTTTGTCAGTCGCTGATAGTTTAGATATGGGTGTTGATCTCACTTTAGGAACTGGTTGGCCATGGGGAGGACCAATGATAACTAAGGAGGATGCATCAGCTAGGCTTTTAGTTAGGAGGTTATCACTTAAAAAAGGAGATGTGTTTTCAGAAAAAATTAGTGGATTTAAAACTGGACAAGCCTTAACTCTTAAACGGAAAGATCAGAAAGTTTTAAATCACAAAGAGACACCTATTAAACTTAATGGAGTTTATGCTTTTAATGAACAGGGTGATTTTAAGAACCTGTCAGGGGTAGTCAAAAACGACAGTCTTTACTGGAAAGCAAAAAGAAATGACCAATTCCTGTTTTTTGTGTTTGAAGACAAAACCGAACAAAGAGTAAAGCGTGCTGCGCCTGGAGGTGATGGTTGGGTTCTAGATCACTTCTCAAAAAAAGGAACAGAAAATTACCTCTCGACTTTCAGTAAAAAATTAGATGGTTTAAATGGAAAAGTAAGAGCTATTTTTAATGATAGTTATGAAGTTTATGGAGCCGATTACACATTAGATTTTTTTAACTCATTTGTAAAATATCGAGGTTATGACCTTAAACCTTATTTAAATCGATTATTTGAAGATGATAATGAAATTAGTAACCGTATTAGAGGGGATTACCGAGCTACCCTATCTGATTTACTAACTCAGGAATTTACTACCTCTTGGAAGAGATGGTCCAGCCGTCTTGGGGTAAAGACTAAATTTCAAGCCCATGGCTCACCAGGAAATCTTATTGACCTATATGCTTCAGCAGATATTCCTGAATGTGAAACTTTCGGATCAATGCCATATAACATAAAGGGGTTTAGAAGAATCCCTGGTGGGGGTAAATCAAAGGATTATCCTAACAGGAATTTTAGAGCTGGCGATGCCGATCCGATTATGATTCGCTTCTCATCATCTGCAGCACATATATCAGGAAAGAAATTAGTGTCTTCAGAAACATTTACCTGGCTAAGAGAGCACTTTAGAACAGCACTATCTCAATGTAAACCAGAAGCAGAAGATTTGTTCGTGAATGGAATTAACCATATATTTCTTCACGGTTCAACGTACTCACCAGACAAAGCTGAATGGCCTGGATGGAAGTTCTATGCTACAGTGAATTTTAATTCAACTAATCCCATCTGGGAAGATGCTCCATCCCTTTTCAGCTACATCAGCAGGGTACAATCGATGCTTCAGCTAGGGAATCCAGATAATGAAATACTTCTTTTTTGGCCAGTTCATGATATATGGGGTGATTATAACAATGGAAATCGTTTAATTCAATTCGAAATCCACAAACTCGATCGGTGGCTTTCAAAAACTCCTTTTTATGAAACAGCCAAGCTATTAAAAGATAGGGGATATTCTTTTGATTACATCTCAGATCGATTTTTAGAAAAAGCAAATGTTAAGAATAACACTATTAATTTACCAGGAGGAAATTACAAAGCTATTGTAGTTCCTCAATCAAAACATTTACCCCTTAAAACACTAAAAAAACTAGTAAAATTAAAATCATTAGGTGCAAAAGTGATCTTTTTGGGAGCACCTCAAACAGTCCCTGGGTTTTTAAATTTTGAAGAAAGAGAAATAGAATTAAAGTCCTTATTTAAAAAAAATTTCAAGGAGACTATCAAGTTAAATAACCTTGAAAAAAGTCTTGAAAAATTTGGAGTAAATAAGGAAAAGATTGTGGAACTCGGACTTAAGTTTATTCGCCGAGATCTGGAAGGTCAAAAAATTTATTTTATTGTCAACCATACTAAGAATGATATTGATGAATATATTTCCATTGAGACAGATGCTAAAGGTATTTTGATAATGAATCCACTTAATGGTGAAGTTGGAAAAGCAAAAATTAAAAAAGATCATAATAAAGTAAAAATTAGATTAGCATTGGAATCTGGTGAAAGCTTATTGTTAAAAACTTATAAAACAAGTGATGCCCCTTATTGGAAATACTACCATAAAATGAATCAGAAATTTGAAATTACGGGAGTCTGGGATTTGAGCTTTATTAAGGGGGGTCCACAAAAAAATTTTTCAATTAAACTTAATCGACTAAGATCTTGGACAGAGCTCGGAGACAAAGCAGTATCCTTTTCAGGAACTGTAGCTTATAAGATTAAGTTTGATAGACCATCAAAACATGAAGGGCCATGGCAATTAGATTTGGGGGATTTAAGGGATAGTGCAAAAATTTGGCTAAACAATAAGTATATAGGAACAGTCTGGTCAAACCCTTACAAAATTCTTATAGAAAATTTAAACCCTGGAAAAAACGAAATTAAAATTCAAGTTACAAATTTGGGTTCAAATCGAATTAAGGCCAAAGAAGCTAGAGGGGAAGAATGGAAGTTGTTTTATGATATAAATATGGTTGGATTAAACTACAAACCATTTGATGCTTCTAGTCTTGATATTTTGGATTCTGGTCTATTAGAAAATCCTGTTTTAATTCCCCTAGAAGTTATTAAATAATTGTAATTTACTTTTATAAGATTAAAATCAAAACAAATGAAAATCAATTATTTGATATTATTATTCATTTTTACTTTATTGGCTTGCGATGATGTTAAAATCTCCAAGTCTAAAAAAGACCCAAATATTATTTTTATAATTTCTGACGACCAATCATGGGGAGATTACAGTTTTATGGGCCACCCTCACCTACAAACACCAAACATAGATCAATTGGCAAGAGAATCAGCCACTTATTATAAAGGATATGTAACTAGTCCTCTTTGTGGGCCTTCACTTGCTAGTATTATAACGGGGAAATATGCTTTCGAACATCAACAAACGGGAAATGATGCTGGAGATTCTGATCGAGACGCGTCTTTGTGGATTAAAAACGGTTATAAATTAGCAAAAAAGAAAAAGAATAACAACTACCTTTTCAGTAAGGAAAGAAATGAAAAATTTGATGTTATAAAAAATGAGTTCTATAAAAATAAACTTTTGACGGATTACCTAAACATAAAAGGTTATAAATCTTTTCAATCGGGAAAATGGTGGTTAGGTTCATGGGAAGAAGGTAAATTTGATGCAGGTATGACCCATGGAGATTTTACAAGACAGGGAAGGCATGGAGACGAAGGGTTAAAAATTGGACGAGAGGGACTAAATCCAATATTTGATTTTATTGATCATACTCAAGAGGAT
>NHFW02000012.1 GCA_002171295.2 Flavobacteriaceae bacterium TMED121 | reverse complement strand
TGTTTGGAATATGTTTGCTTGTGTTGCATATGGGTTAATACTCGCGTTATTTCCAACTTCACCATAACTGAGTCTTAATTTTAGATTATTAAAAGCTCCAAGATCCTGAATAAAAGATTCCTCAGAAAGTCTCCATCCGATTGCAGCAGATGGGAAAAAAGCCCACTTATTGCCTTCAGCTAATTGAGATGCTCCATCATATCTTCCAGTTAAAGTTAAAAGGTATTTATCATTAAAGCCATAGTTTATTCTTCCCATATATGAAGCAATCGAGTACTCTTCAAGATTGGAACCGTAATTAGTCACTGTAGCACCTGTACCAAGACTATGCCACAAAGATTTGTAAGGAAGATCTTCTACAGCCAAACCTATTTGCTCGTTATACTCCTCAAATATACTCGCTAAAGCAGTAGCATTAATTGAGTGCTTACCAAATTCAGCTTGATATGTTAGGGTGTTATCAATTGTGTAATTAGAGGTTTTGAATTGATTAGTACTAGCAATTGGACTTCTAGATCCCTTTCTTGATTTTGTGAATGTTCCTCGATATTCACCCTCTCTAATATTGTTGTTGTAACCTGAGTAGGAGGTTTTAAACTTCAAACCAGGTGTTATCTCATACTCAAGATATACATTTGCTATCAATGAATTTGAACGGTTTTGTCTTTGGTAGTTATCGGGATGTATTTCAACAAGTGGATTAATTACCTGAGAATCATTGATTCCCATGTAGAACGCATAGGGTCCAACAGGTCCAAAATTTGTATCTCTTTTGTTAGCATTAACAATATCATCAAAAAATGGTGTTGCTGTAGGTCTTGCTCTCATGGCAGATCTAACAGCCTCATGTGATCCCCAATTTCTTTCATTTTCGGTCAAGTAAGCAGTAAATCCTACCTTCATTTTGTCAGAAACCTGACTTTCAACACCAGCATTTAAGCTTAAACGAGTGTAATCATTACCAGTAACTAATCCTTCTTCCAACTGCTTACCGGCAGAAAAATTATATGTAGTGGAATCAGAACCACCAGAAACTGATATAGTATGATTTTGCTGAATAGCCTCTTGTGAAACAAGATCTAACCAATCAGTAGTAATATCATTCTCAACGTTATAAAGCTCTTGAGCTGTGAAGCCTCTTCCAAACCTTTCCTCATCTTTATATAGATCATAAAATTGCCTTGAAGACATCATGTTGGGCATATGGGCTTGTGTTTTTTGACCATAATAGCCATTATATGAGACACTAGGTTTTCCAGAAGAACCTTTTTTGGTAGTTATTATCACAACACCATTAGCCCCACGAGCTCCGTAAACTGCAGTAGAGGAAGCATCTTTTAAAACATCAATAGTTTCAATGTCTACTGGGTTAATATCATTAAGATTTGCTCCTAAGATTCCGTCAACAACAACTAATGGTCGTGTTTTTTCATTATCAAAGTTGTTAAGCCCCCTAATATTTATGTCGAAGGCATCACCAGGTTTACCGGCAGTTTTAGTAACAACAACACCTGCAATTTGTCCTTGGAGTGAGGCAGCTGCCTGGACTGGATTTGCTCTTTGAATCGTTTCAGTCTTAATCTGTGCAATCGCACCTGTCAAATCTCTTTTTTTACTGGTTCCATAACCAGTAATCACTACTTCATCAAGTTCGCTTGATCCAAGTTGAAGTGAAACGTTTATATTAGTACTTGTTCCAACTTTAACCTCTTGATCTAAGAACCCTACAAATGAAAAAATCAGATTATCATCTTGATCTGCAGATATAGAGTAATTACCGTCAAAGTCTGTTGAGGTACCATTATTGGTTCCTTTAATAACAACATTTACTCCGGGTAATGGAACTCCTTCCTCATCGGAAATAGTACCACTAATATTTTGCTGGGAAAAACCAACAAAACAGGACAGAATAAAAACAAAAAAAACAGCTTTACTAAAGTAAAGATGCATTTTGGTTTTCATGATTTTAGAACTTAAATTGTTCTTCGTCAGTCTAGTCATAAAATTTTTTTTTAATTATTTTAAATAATAAGAGCGTTAAAAATATCTATTGTTAACGTACACGGTGCGTGAAATTAATACTTTTTTTATATAAACCTTAAAATTTTGTTAAAAATTTAATTTTGTGAATATGAAAAAAAGGTTTTTTTATTTACTATTTCACCATCTACATCGTGGTGAAAAAAAGAAATCGAAGGCTTATTTTCAGCACGGAAAGCCTCAACGGATAAAAAGCCTCCTTTAAGTCTAAGAAATTCATGCTCTGGCTCTGGATCTCCTCGATTCCAGCCTCCCTGAGTTGGGAGAGAATGCGAATCTGTTCCAGCACCACAACCAAATTCCCAAAGATTTGTTCCATTAATATGGGTAACGTATTGCCAATGTCTGTCTCCATTAATAATGTATAAATTATTTTGTTTTTTTATAAAATCTAGTATTTCGCCCTGTTCGTGAGAGTATTTTTCGTTACTAAGATTATCATTTTTATTCTTCTTATCTGGGCCAAGTATTGGTGAAGATGTAATTAAAACTTTGAATGAAGCATCAGAGTTTGAAACGGTTTCGTAAAACCAATTTTTTTGCTCCTCACCCCAAATAGTCTTTTCAGGTCCATCGACTAAATTATTTGGACTCCTGTAGTTCCTTCCTTCAACTATCCAAATCTGTAAATCCTTCCCCCAACGGACGGTTTTATATCTTTTCTTATAGCTTGGAAACTGTTCCAAATCAAAAATTTCCAATCCCCTCTCAAAAGGAACAGTCCCGTAATCTCTACCAGGATAGCTGTCATTAAAACCTACATCATGATCATCTTTCATAAAATAAGAAGTATGTTTATTATAAAAAGATCTTTGAAAAGGAAGAGAAAATATACGATTCCACTTGAACCTCATAAGCTCTTCAGTCATGGCATAAGGATTAGGTTTATCCATATATTCTATATCTCCAGTATGTATATAAAAATCAGGGTTTATTTTATCCATGCTTGGATATATTTTATGACCATTTTTTAAATCGTCTCTTCTATTAAAATCATGACATGATACTACACAAAATTTCACCCCATCTAATGATGATATTTCATTAGGTAAAACAAAACTACCAAAAATGCTATCCTGAATTTTTTTTGAATCTTTTTGCCTAGAGAAAACTTTTAATCCATATGATCCCCCGGGTTTTAATGAAGATAAATTCCATTGGTGTGTAAAATCTTTATTTTGATCAACTCCAACCCAATCGGAAACTACAATTTCCTTTGGGGTACTTTTTAAATAGTATTGAAGTTGAACTTCACCATCCTTTCCAGGACAATAACCTTCCATGTCACTTAATTTTAACCCTGTTGGAATCTGACTATTATAAATAGAATCTATGTTTGGGTTTTTAGCCAAAGAAAGCATTAAATCCTTAGAAATTTCTTTAAAAGGTTTTCCTTTAAAATATGCCTCTTTATTTTGCGTTAGTCGTGTCCAAATTACAATAGAGTTTTGATCTGCCCACCCATTTTTAAGGCCATTACCAAAATATGGACCTCCAGTTTTGTCTGGACTTTTACATCCAATTATTAAAAGTCCCGTTAAAACGCAAAAAAAATATCTAACCATAAAATAATAAAGTTAAATCTAATTAAAATTTAATTCATGATTTACTTTCCTCCATATAATTTATATACTTCTGAGCCAGCACTCAAAAATGCTCCAACTCCATACACCTCTGTCTTGTCGGGGTGGGCTTCACCAGGTTCAGCTCCTATTGCCTGAACATAGCCTAGCATTCCGTCTTTATTAACGTGACTCACCATGGCATTCCAGCCTTTCTCTACAACGGGCCCATAGATGGCTTTATTTAAGATCCCGTTATTAATTCCCCATGCTAGACCATAGATGAAAAATGAAGACCCACTTGTCTCAGGGGTAGGATAAAATTCCTGACCTAGGAGGCTCATTGACCAATGACCCTCTGGGGTTTGAATTTCTAATAACTTATTGGCCATTTTTTTATAAAGTTTAATAAAATAAGGATAATGTTTATCATTAGGATCAAGTTCATCCATCACAAGAGATAATCCAGCAAATACCCATCCATTCCCTCTTGACCAGAAGATTTTTGTTCCGTTGTCAAGTTTATCAAAATATGAACCATCTCTGTAATAAAGATTTTCCTTCTTATCATACAAATGATTTGTAGTTGCTTTCCACTCTTTAACCATAAAATCTATATAC
This sequence comes from Flavobacteriaceae bacterium TMED121, assembly GCA_002171295.2. GTDB lineage: Bacteria > Bacteroidota > Bacteroidia > Flavobacteriales > Flavobacteriaceae > UBA8316. The sequence continues at coordinate 21,790 of NHFW02000012.1, read as the reverse complement.
TTTCTATCTCTAGTTAAATTTGATACCATAACCCATACCGGAGGAGACATAAATAATGCATCACACCAATTCCACCTGTCTTGATGGAAAGGCGACTTCCAATCCATTTTAGTCTTCGAGGGGTGATAAAGAATGAAATCAAACTGATGGACTGTAGGTTTTATCATTTTTTCTTCTTTATATTTCCTGTATAGTTGAAAATATGTTTGTCCAACAGTATGATCGTCGGCATGATAGACTCTGGCGTAATATCCATTTCTCATATGAAGCTTCCAATCATGGGTTTCTCCAATTTCCTTAAGCCACTCGTAATATTTATCGCTATCAGCCATAGCTGCCCATTTTGACATCCCAACATAAAGAGCCCCATTAGTCCAATCTAATAAATGGTGATTCCCTCGAGAAAGTCTTTTGTTTTGGGCCCTATATTCTAAATTACCATGGTTTTGAATTTGCCAATCAGCAACTTTTTCCATTAGACGTTTGACGTCCTCAGTTTGAATTTTTTGAGCATTTAGAGTTATAAAAATGCACATTGATAATAAAGTAATTATGTTTTTCATATTTATTGATTTAATTATTCTTTTTTATTTTATATAAATAAAGTTTACTAGGATTTGGCCAGGGCTTTTCTCTAGGCATGTCACGATTCGAATCTAATGTTTCCCATTTTAAAACAAATCGAGTCCCTCTTTCATTTGAATTCCCATCATCTTGTGAAGTTCTAATTCCTAAACCTGGAAAAGTACCTTCAATTTCTGATTTACTAGAGTTATTATTTGTGATGTAGTATGAATTAAGAAGTTGGTTTGGTTTTATTACTTTCCCAACAGGTATAAACTCATCATTAAGGAGAATAGTTCCAAGACCATATTTAATGTGCCAATATCCAACTTCATAAAAACCGTTACCTCTGCGATTAAAATTCTGAAGCCTAAATTCGGATTTTATACTACCATTTCCAGAGAATTCCCAACGATAGTTCCAATTGGTAATCACATGAGATTTCCAAGAACCTTGATTTATGCAAGCAAGATAAAGTTGTAAATTTCCATTTTCATCATACTTATGGTAAACAAAAATAGGTTTATTGTTTTCATCAAAACAAAGTTTTGCAGCTAGGTTGATTATTCCACCTTTAGGTGGAATGGGATCCACAATTAAAGATTTTTTATCTAATGTTGCTGGAAGGACAATCAAGTTATCAAATGCATCATACCAATTGATAAGATCAGGACTCTTCATATAAGATAAGTCGTGATTAGTAGAACAGTCGGGAGTATCCCTCCATACCCAAAAAACATGATACCAGCCATCTTCCCTCAATTCAGGTTGAGATTGATAAGCATTCATCAGCCCTTGGCCATCGGTAAGAGGAAAATCTAACATCCTGGTCCAAGATTTTTTATCCGTAGAGTATATATTATATATCTCATTTCCATTTCCGCTCCCACCATCCCGATAATGAAATATCAAATCCTGATCTTTAGTGAGCATAAACTTTGGGTAAGTTGCCCTTAACTCATTTGGTCCAACCATTGGAAATTTACGTTTCAATGAAAAAATATCATTTGGCTTTTGACTCTTAAAATACGTTAATGAGTCAACATGCATGTTCCCTGAAAGATGAATATAACCCATCTTATCAACTGCAACAGTTATTGAGTTGTGAGAATCCCAACCTACCTCTGTTGCAGAAATACGACTTCTTTTTTCTTCAAGGTTTTTTAACCTTTTTGGCGCAGGCATTCGATATATATCAAATTTATTATCGGTAAGGTCTCTTTGACCAACAATCATATTTCGATTAGAATTGTAATAGGCAATATATTGTCTGTCTTTATGAGTTAATAAAGAAAAATTAACTCTGTGTCCTGACCACACAGAATCAATTTCGATTTTTTGAACCACAGACTCTGTTTGATCTGACTCATCAATTATTATTTCTATTTGATGATTTTCCGAACAGGATACTATTAATAGTAAAATAAAAACTAGTTTTTTCATTATTATTTTGATAAAATCAAACCATCAACTGTTTTGTTAAAGGTATAATTATAGGTTTTATCTCTGAGGGAAAAGCTTATTGTCAAGCTTTCCTTATTTCTATAAATTTGTTTAGAAGAAATTAGTTCTCGAGCGTGGTCAATATTATCAACTGGTAAAAAAAGTGTTGCAACATATGATATTTTATTCTTTGCCACCATTTCAATATCAAAATAGTCTATCCATTTAAATTCCTGTGATGCATTAACCATCTGGGAAGCATGTCTCCCGCTTTTAATCGAATATTCTTGTTCTATTACTGGAATAAATGCCATAGTGCCTTTTTTTCCACTCAATAGCACAAAATCATCTTGAATATTTACTTCGACATCGGAGTGAAATCGCAATTGAATTTTAGCCTTTTTATTAGAATGAATTTCGTCTAAAACTAGACTAGCATTTGGTTTTTCAAGAATAATATTTCTCCTCCACTTTTTTAACTCTTTTTTTGGGTAAGCATTTGATGGATCCATCAAAACATAGTCTCTTTCATTACTAGTTCTAAAGTCTAAAACCTCTCCACCAATATCATAATTATAGGGTTTTTTATAGTATTTGCCTGAGATTTGTTTCTCGCCGTTAACTAAGATTGTGTTGTGGCCTTCACTTGAAGCTTCAGGGTAGTTGAAACGCACCTCGTCAAAATACTTTTCATCATAACCACTTTTTCCTAAGTCTTTAATGTAATATTCATTATTCCAATAAATTATAAAATGACCTATATCTAAATGACCATGGTGCGGATCATCATTTTTTCCAGCTTTACCCGCAACTAAAAACTTCTCTGTACTCAAAAAATCACTCCGCATTATCCACCAATCAATAGTTTTAAAATGAATTGAAGCGCTATTTGGAGGAGTTCCCTTAAATTTTGGTCTAGGCCATATAATATCAAAAGGATCTCCTGAAGACATTGGAGTAGAACTTTTATTTACATAGGTTCTTTGATTTTCTGTTTTATATTCTAAATCAAGTCTATTTCTATACCACACTGCTTGAGGGTTTTTTGTCTCTGAAGCAAGTTTATTAATTAAATGCGTGCTTCCTAATAGTCCTCCTCCACCTGAGTCTTCAAAATTCAGAGACTTATTACCAGGCAGTGAAATATGCAAGGGAAAAGTAACCGGATTATCAGCCAGTCTTTTATTTTTGAATAAATTATACTTGCCTTTGGACAGTCGTTTTAATGCGTCGGCAAAGAATGAAGAAGTATGAACACCATAATTCCAATAAGCTCCTCCCTCCTGCCAACCTCCATTAACTCCGAGTTCATTAAGCATACTATTGATCCTATTGTATGATTCTGCAACAATATCAGTGAGCTGTGGATGATCTTTTAAAAGGGTTAAACCTGCTAAACCAACACCTGAATTACAAACACCACACCAATTACATCTGTAGGCCGTTGCCCACCAATGAAATTCGTAATCTCCTCTGACACGGGTGATTACTTTCTCTAATAAAGCTCCACGAATACGATCTCTTTCAATTTGTGATAGGGCAGGATACAGCCAATCGTATACAGCAGCCATCATTCTACCTGAATCCCCATTCCAGTGATCAAAATTAAAATTAACCTGATCATCGGGAACATTCCATGGCATTATTCGGGAATAAATTATAGGAAACTCGTGAGCACGTCTTGTCCAAGTAGTCAAATCACAAAATGCATCTGCAAATTCAAATGCTTTTTTTGCATATTCCTCTTCTCCTGTCATCTGATACAGAAATGCCAGATAAAAAGCATTATTTCTATTTTTTGTGTAATAGTTAGAATATTTAGGGCTTCTGTCATAATCTGTCCAATCAGCTCGTGTATTTTTACCCTGTATTGGTATATTTTTGTCAACCGGCATTGCCATCCATACTTTTGATTCAGCTTTCATCCTTCTAAAAATATCTTGACTTTCTTGATCAGAATTTATTCTTTCAATAAGAAGCAGTTTTTCGTCGTTATTGAAATATAAATAGGGATGTTCCAATGAATTTATATCTATAGCACTATCAATGTCATGTTTTTGTAATTGAGCATTGATTATCGGAATATTTACAAGAAAAGATATGCCTAAGAGTAAATGACCAAGAGTGTTTACTATGTAATTCATTATAATTTTTTTTAATAAATACTCGTCATTAATAGTCTGCTCTCCAGTTTTTCTGGCCTCTAAGTCTTATCTTAATTGCAAGTTTATTATCATTAACTGATGAAACAGGAATATTAAGCTCTATTCTTTTTAACCCCTCAATTCTGCGATCTAAATCAATTGGTGGAGGGTCTAATGAAACAACATTCATTTGAATTTGTGGGTGACTTAAGTTTTCTACATATAGTTTTTTGACAGGTAAAACGGAGGAATACTCTGGTTTACTGATTGTCACGCCATCTGTTGTAATTTCAACATCATATGTCGTAATTAATTGCCAGGTTATTTTTTTGGTTGACTCATTAATTTCAATATTATCATCAATAATAAGTGATACATTACTGTCTTTAGTAAAAGTTCTTTTTGCAGATTTTAACTGATCTTTAAATGTGGGTGTAAGATCGAAACTCAATTGAGGCTGATCGCCATCCATTGATTCAGCAATTGTAGCTTTTCCATCAACTACATGTAATTGATCATTCACTGTAATAGTGCTATGACCAAAGTTACTTTTGTTTAATAATGTCCAACGTTGGCTTCCTTGTGATCTATTCCAAAGGTCAAAACCTTCTTTTTCTAAATCATTATAATTTTGGTTTCCAGGATCAGTAACCCATCGAAGTCCATTAAGTTCAAAAATAAAAGAACCGGCATCCATATTGCCATGGTTTACAGTTCCACTTCCTCCTTTGCCACCAAAATAATAACTGTAGGGATCATTTGATCCTCCAGTGAAAACTGCTATTGGGTTGGCCCCACCTCCTTGCCAAAAAGTTGGTAGGGATGACTCCATAGTTTTTTCATATTGAGCCAACCAAACTAATCCGGCTCCATCAAGACGTCTAAGTCTTCCTATTTTTGAGGGAGATCTAAGTAGTCTGTCTCTCTCAAAATACATTTCGTCCCCTGATTTAGATGCAAACCATGCTAAAGTTATATCTCCATTAGAACTTCTTGCATCTCCACAATCTGCAAAGTTGTAATACCCTCCAGAGGGTGCATTCATTAAAACTCTGAAAAGTGCACTCTCTTTAAATGCAGGATAATCACCTAATCCAAAATCAGTTCCAAAAGAACTTTCAAGCATTGCATTTGTAACAACAGAAAAAACGGTTCCATATCCCCAGTATGTTGAACCCTCAGGATATACACCATCTGGGCCATATTCTTCCAACGCGTGAGGTATACCATCTAATGATCTTTTAATAGTGCTAGCGGCAAGCTCTGGATCTCTCTCAGCTATTGCAATAGAGGCAGCTATCATTCCGCCGTTGCAGACTTGATTCCAATTATTATTATTAGTAATCCATCCAATATTGGATTTTTTAGAAGTATCATAACTTGGTTTTATTCCTTTCTCTATTAAAGCATCTAAAGCTAATTCTACAGTTGAGTTGGGAAGATTTCCCGCAGTCCAATCTAATGCAAAAGCCACAGCCATTGACATTTCTCCAACATCTAAATAATGAGATGGATTCCAATCGGAAAAAGCGCAAACTGCCTTAACCTCTCCATCAATTCGTTCTAGTATTTTAGGGTCTTTTTCTACATGGTAGACCATACCTAACATATTTATCCTTCTGAGCATTTCTCTTGAAACAGATAACAAACGTTTACCAATTTGGATTCGCTCTAAAAAAGGCATTTGCATTACTTCGTCAGCATTTAATTTTATCGCTTGGTAAATATTTTTAACAACAGCATCTGTTTTTAATTTATTACGAAGAATTTGGTCAATCTCATCATTTAAAACCAATCTTGGTAAATCTTTTCTTAAACTTTCCGTTAGAAATTTTGTAGTGAAAGGATTTGTTAATTCAAGATTAGTTTGGTTGTTTGATTTTACTGCTTCTTGATTACAAGAAAACAATGTAAGTAAAGCTAGAATTATTAACGGTTTGATTCTTTTCATAAAGTTTATTTATTGAATAATCTGCATTAAGGATTCAACTTAAAAAAATATAATAACAAGTATAATCGTAACTATTTTTTTGTCAAATCGTTTTAAAAATAAGAAATTAAAAGCAAATAAAAAAGATATAAAGTGTTAAAATAGAGTGTTTTACAAAAAAAAAGCCATCTAATAGATGGCCTTTTTTAGTTAAAAAATTAATTTTGAATTACCATCCTGGATTTTGCTCAAGTTTAGGATTCTGAGATAAAACACTAAGAGGCAATGGCCAATAATAATGTTTACTCTCATCAAACACAGGAGTTTCAAAATCAGTTCCCTTGTAAATCTCAAGATATGATACTCCATTAACACTACCTACTTTAACAGTAGCTTTCCCGTCGGGGTCAACTCTATTTTTGTTGGTATCATCCCATCGCATTCCATAATCCTTTTTCTCAAGTTTTTTACCTTGTTTCCACCTTCTTAGATCATCATAACGGAATCCTTCAAAAAATAATTCAATTCTCCTCTCTCTTCTAATTTCAACTAAAGCAGCCGAAATTCCAAGATCAGCATAACGTGGATCCATTTGTGGAGAATTAGTAAGATGAACCATACCATCTCTGTCTCTTAGTTTATTAATACTAATATCAAGATCAGCTTGAGAAATAGATCCATTTCCTAATTCAGCTTTAGCTTCAGCGTAATTCAAAAGCGCCTCTGCATATCTCATAGATAAACCAGGAGTAACTGAAGAGTTATATGATGCGTGAGCAGAAGAAACATTATATACCTTTATTACATGGTAACCCGTATATATTCTTAGTCCACCAGACATACCCTGAATTCGAGGATAAGCATTTGCTCCGAAGTCATGATTTCCATACCTGTAAATAGGTTGATCAGCAGGATGTAAAATCGATTGTCTTAACCTTGGATCTCTGTCTACAAATATATCCTCATATGTTGCATCCCCTTTGTATAGAGGAGATAGACTAATTGGAAGTCCGTCAGAACAAAGATAATCTTCTACCATATCTTTAGTTGCTCCTCCATTATATCCTCTATTGTAAGATTGAACGTGGTTAGTTCTTGTTCCTCTCTCATATCTTTGGAAGAAAATAACTTCTTTATTACCACCAAGTTCTTCTGTACTATGCAGCTCATTATATGTTCTGCCAGGAGCACCTTTATGTAAACTATGCTTACCGCCATCTATTAATTGTTTAGCAGCATCAGCAGCGGCTTGTAGCCAAGTTGTCTCATTTCCAAGACCATGGTATTTTCTCCAAGTACCTTCCAGCAAACAGATTCTTGACATCATCAGTAAAGCTGAAGACTTATTTACTTTATGCTGATCACTATTATCACGGATATTAGCTACAGCAAAGTTTAAATCTTCCAATACTTTACCCATTACAAGATCTCTAGAATCTCTAGTTCCATATAGGATGTCTTCATCGGCAGTTGTTACCTCATTTTCTACCCATTGAACAGATCCAAAATTCTTAATCTTATCTGCATAAAACATTGCTCTAAAAAGTCTAGCCTCAGCTTTATAATGATTTTTTGCCTCATCAGGGATATCTGCCTTATCATACTGAGATAGACCAATATTAATAGCTCTAATAAGTCCAAAACCTTTATATCCATACCATCCGGCAGCAGCATTTGAGCCACTAGAGGAGGGAGCATTATATTTACCAGCTCTAATCTGCTGATATGCTGAGTGTCTTCCATGTCTTGGTGCTGTATTATCCGACATTCCATCTAGATGTAAATAAGATATCCTATGGCTATCAAATCCATCATCGTGACCCATTAAAATTGGGTAGTCCTTGTCGTTTTTGGTCAAATCATAAAATCTATGATTGTAAACCATTAAGTCATTTTCTGTGTTCCAGAAAGAACTGTTGCTAATTTCATCAAGCGGTGTCCTTTCAAGAAATTCGTCATTACAGCCAATTATTAAAAACAGTACTGCAAAGCTTCTGATTATATTTTTTGTTAAATTTTTCATCTTTTAAAATCTTTTAAAATTATAAACCAATCTTGATGCCAAAAGCGTGAGTTCTATTCTTGTAGTACTCCTGAGTAAGAGTTGGTCTTACCTCAGGATCAAGTGGAGGTCTCATATTTGTCGCTTCCCAAAGATTTTGACCAGAATAATACAGATTTAGTGAAGCTAAACCAATTAGATCCACAATATCTTGAGGTACTCTGTAATTAAGTGTAAGCTGCTTTAACCTTATATATGCAGCATCCTGCAAATAACGATCATTAACCGCGTAGTTTTTCTTGTCATTATATCCAATATGAGGTGCTGGAAAATAGGCATTAGGATTTTCAGGAGTCCATGAGTCAGTTATGTAATACCACTCTCCGTGTCCTGCATTCCATGGCCAGAAAGCTCTCCAGTTTCCAGTATCAGGAAAGTAATCTCCTTGCAAGATACCCTGGAAAAATGTATTCAATGTCCAGTTTTTGTATCTTAAATCAAGATTAATACCAAATCTGTAATTCAAACTTTCATTACCAATAATTCTTCTATCGCCTGGATCCTCTAAAGTCTGGTTACCTGGGGTAACTTTTCCATCACCATTGACATCAAGATAATTAACATCTCCAGCAAGCCAGTTATTTCCTAGTGCAGAAAGGTCATTTTCTTGAGCTGCGGCATCTGTTTGAAACAATCCTCCAGTTCTATAACCCCAAATCTCTCCAATTGTTTGACCTACATAATACTCATTCAATGATCCTGTTGGATTGTCATATTTAGTAATTTCAGCTTGTGAATCAGAAAGAGCCAATGTTACTCCATAATACCAATCTTGATCAATTTGATTTTTCCAAGTTGCAGACAATTCCCAACCTTTGGTTGTAAGATCAGCTGCATTAGATTGAGGAGCACTAGTTCCTAATATTTGAGGATACTCTACCTCCATTAACATATCTTTTGTCTCTCTTTTAAATACATCGAAACTGACATCTAATCTATTATCAAATAAAGTTGCATCAATTCCAAAGTTTGTAGATGCAACAGTCTCCCAAGTTAAATCTGAACTAACTAAACCTGCTGGGGAAACATAAGGAGCTCTATTACCGGATGCAAGCAAGTAATTTGAAGTACCTGATCCCATAGTAGGAATCGCAGGGTAATAATTGCTTCCAAGTAACTGATTTCCAAGTTCACCATAAGACCCTCGAACTTTTAGTTGGTCAAGCCAATTAAGAGCTAAATCAGCTACAAAGGGCTCTTCGGAAATTCTCCAACCAGCTGAGAAAGATGGGAAAAAGTCATATCTAACATCAGTTGGGAATCTTGAGCTGGCATCATAACGTCCATTTAATTCAACAAGATATCTATCCTTGAATATATAATTAAATCTGTAAAAAGCACCTCTTAAGGAAACATGACTAGCTCCGCTATATGCTTCTTGGGCACCAACTGTAGCGTTTATATTTAAAACTTGAGGAGTAATTAAGCTGTAGGCTTTACCTCTTAAATAATGTCTATCTCCTTTTTCTTGGTTAAAACCAACCATCGCCTTAAAATAATGATCACTATCCTCTGGCTCAAAAGTATAATCTGCATAAGCATTAAATACATAGTAAAAACGCTTATCATATCTTTCCTGTAAGTAGTCAGTTGCAGAGAAACCTTCTACGTATTCAATATTAGATAAATCTATGGCATTACTCATCCTAATACCTCTAACTTTAGATCTTTGATCTTGTTGATAAACATATGTAAAGTTAGGTGAGAATTCCGCTCTAATTTTTAAATTTTTCATNGGCTTTATAGTAACTCCNTGAGTTAAAAGAATATCAGCATTAGTCATAAGGTCTCTTCCTCCTTGTTCTAAGTATGGAATAGGACTAGTGGTCATAGATCTTTGACCAATATGCTGCTCGTATTGGGCTCTATCTCCNGGGGTTAAGTAGTATGGTANGTCTGGAAATTCGACTGCTCTTCCNCCCATTCTAGCAAATGTATTAATATTTGTATCCCAGTGATAAAAGTGTGGTTCATCGTTTTCTTCTAGAGTAAATAATGTTTTAGTATCCATCTCCAACCAATCAGTTATCTGGTAATCAACTTTTGCAAGCACATTGTATCTATCATAGTCGATATTAGCCTCATCCAAGTTTATCCAACCCTTTTTTTCTAAAAATCCAAGAGACACGTAATAGTTTGATTTATCTGTAGCTCCAGATACACTAAGGTTATGCCTTTGTTGAGGTATAGATTTTCTTAGATATTGTTTTCCAAAGTCATTATAACCAACGTATCTAATCTCAGTTCCATCTCTAAACCATGCATTTTCTGGTGTTGGATTATCTCTATATATTGCTGCAGCTGCCATATAATCATCATCATAAGCAACAGCNCCATTGGTTCTTAAATTTGCAATGTTTCTAGCCTCTGCATATGCGTATGGATCATCAATTGGATCTATAAGCATTATCGGAGTACCCCATGCGAATTCACTTTGTAAAGAAATTTTGGCTTTTCCGGTAGTACCTTTCTTNGTNGTNATAAGAATAACCCCAAATGCCGCTCTTGCTCCATAAATGGCCGCAGACGATGCATCCTTTAATACACTTATACTTTCAATATCATTAGGGTTAAGGCTTCCAATATCCATGGGTACATTATCAACTAAAATTAGAGGTGAACCTCCATTAATAGATTCAAAACCACGAATATTAAATTCTGGTGCAGTAGTTGGATCTCCATTTCTAATGTCAATATTTAAGTTTGGAATTACACCTTGTAATCCTTCACCAACATTCACAATGGGACGATCCTGCAGTACTTCCCCTGTAACTGCAGCAACAGCACCGGTAAGATTTATTTTTTTCTGAGTTCCGTAACCCGTAACCACAATCTCTTCTAATTCGGTATCACTAACCAGTGCGACAGAAATGCTGTCTTGATTAGCAGAAATAGTAATTAATTGTGTTTGAAAACCAACATAAGAGATTTCTAAAATATCTCCTTCGTTTGCCTGAATGGAAAAGTTTCCATCAAAATCGGTTGATACACCGTTAGTAGTTCCTTGAACAACTACAGTTGCTCCTGGAAGGGGTCCATCAGAATCTGACACTAAACCAGAAACTGATTGCTGAGCCATAAGCTGCGTCATGAATAAGGTCATGAACAGTATTAGCCCATTTCTTATGTAAGAGTTATACTCTTTAAGGGCAATAAGAATGCCCGTTTTAAAACAATTCATAAATAGATTTACTTAGTTTGTTTTGATTAATATTCGTTTCGTGCGCGTACACGCTAATTTTCAAATATAATAAATTATTTATAAACTATAACGATTTAGTTAAAAGTGGATAATTAATTATGAATAAATTAATCTATTATAAATCCTGAATTAATACAATGTTTTAACTGTAGAAGACTTGATTTTTTAATAAAAAAAACCGCCCATAAAGGGCGGTTCTAAATTTAAAAATTGTGTAAGTAAAAACTATTGAGGATATCCTGGGTTTTGAGCATAACCTCCGCTAGTTCTATCGATTTGATCCTGTGGAATAGGTCTAACGATGTGATGAGACTTAATGTTTGAAGCAGTTGGATTATGTTGTTTTGTTAACTCAACTAGCTTACCAGTTCTCGTAAGATCAAACCATCTATGACCCTCACCAATAAGCTCTCTTGCTCTTTCCTCAAGAATCATATAGATGGTAACATCTCCAGCAGTTATTTGCATATCTGCTTCCTTACCATCCCAGGCAGCTCTTGTTCTAATGACATTTATATCTGAAGCAGCTCCACTAGAGTTACCTTGCTTGAGTCTAGCTTCTGCTCTTATAAGATATGCATCGGCTAACCGCATTAAAACGTAGTCTCTTTGACCTTGAGTATGCTGTCTGTTAGGACGAGTATTATCAATCCACTTATTCATACTAGGAAATGTTCTAGCAGAATAATCACCAGCCGTATAAACATTATATAAAACTGTTGATTTTTTTGCTGCATTCCAATAACCCTCTTGATCAACTCCATTTTTATCAACTCCGGGTCCAGGAATTAGTACAGCAGTATCGCCTATAGCAACACCAGGGAGCTTCGAATCAACTTTATTGGCATACCAAACGTGCTTGAAAGATTCATCATATCGTCTATCCTTGGTTCTGTCCCAAAGGCCTAACAAATATTCTGTTGGTCTAAACCTTTTCCAAGGTCTTCCATTTTCAGTATCCCTTTGCATACCTGGTTTTTTATCATACTCCATCAAAAAGTATAAATGTGCTCTATGCCCGTAATTATCAAGTTTCTCATCTACCTGGCTTTTACTATTTTGAATAGTCCAAATAAATTCAGCATTAGCCTCATTTTCTAATTTCCATAAATCACCGAAATTATCAAGTAATGAGAATCTTGGATTATTAATTACTGAAGTCATTAAAGATTCAGCTGTAGAAGCATCGCTTCCACCAGCAAAACTACTATAGCTTCTAGTGAGTAAAACCTTAGCTAATAGAAATTGAGCTGCTGGTTTTGAAGCACGTCCATAATCAGATGGATTATCTGGAAGGTTTGCAACAGCAAATTCTAAATCAGGAACAATTGCCTGAGAATATACTTCACTTGCAGCAGTCTTATTTGCTTCAATTTCTACCCCTTCGGTTTCTTCAAGTGTTAAATGAACATCTCCATAATGCCTAGTGAGTTGAAAATAAGCTAAAGCTCTAAGAAAACGAGCCTCGGCAGTCCTTGTTGTTTTAAGAGCTGCATCCATTCCCTCAACACTTTCTATTCTATTTAATACAGCATTAGCTTGATTAACTTGTTCATAAAAAATTCTCCAAGTGTCGCGCATGTATCTGGCTGCAGAGTTATGACTAGCGTCATATCTATTTATGTACTTATGGCTTCCATCAGCACCCTCCATATAGGTGTCAGTTCCAAAAGTTTGCATGGTCCATCCAATCTCAGGGCCAAAGTATTCTTTCATTATACCATAAGTTGCTCTTACCGCATCTTCAACTCCAGTTGGAGTCGTGTAATAACTTCCTGCAGTAACGTTTGCAATATTTTCTTCGTCAAGATAACTTTCGCATGAGAAGGTAATTGCTAAAATCGAAAATATAAAAATTAATTTTTTCATGTTCTTATATTATTAAATTAAAAATTGGCTTGAACTCCAACTGACCATAGAGATGATGAAGGTGCAATTCCCCTTTCAAGATCATTCTCACCAATTTCAGGATCAAAGGTGTCATAATTCGACGCGAACCATAAATTCTGTCCTTGAAGATAAACCCTGAGCCTGGACATTCCAAGCTTAGATGCATCATCTGAAGGAACATTATAGCCTAAAGTTAAATTTCTAAGCTTAAGGTAACTACCATCAAAATACTCCATAGTGGTAGCATTCTCAGGTCTTTCTTGATTTGCCTGTGGTCTTGGATAAGCATTCGTTGGATTATCAGGAGTCCAGTAATCAACTAACATATTATTGTATCTAGCAAATAATGTGTTGTTATTTCTGTGAAATGAACTCTCAATCATGTGACCTTGTCTGAAATAGAAAAAGGCACTTAAATCCCAATTTTTATAACTGAAATTAGTAGTAAGTCCTCCATAGAAATCAGGGATGTCTGTTCCAACAACATGTCTATCATCAGGAGATATCACTCCGTCACCATTGTAATCAAGTAATTTAATCTCACCTGGATTTTTACCTTCCATTGTCTGGGCTAAAGAAACTTCACTAGTTTGATAAATTCCAGCTTTCTTATAATCATAAAAAACTCGAACAGGCTGTCCAATAAACCACTCATTACCAGCGTCATCAACAGGATTGCCATCGGCATCCTTAACAGCAAGTTCAGTAATTTTCTCACTATAACCTGCAAGGTTTAAATTAACATCAAAACTTAATCCCTCAGGATTATCAATTATAACTGCATTTAAACCAAATTCAACACCACTTGTCTCAGTGGCACCAATATTTTGGTATACATCTGAATATCCAGAGGTATATGGTAAGCTTCTTTGAAGTAAAAGATCAGAAGTTTTAGTTTGGTAAACATCAAAGGCACCTGAAATGTTTCCATTCATTAGACTAAAATCAAAACCAAAATCAAGGGTCTTAGAAATTTCCCATCCAAGTGTGCTATTAGAGATAGCATCAAGTTGGAAACCATATGCATTTGTTCCTCCCCATGAGTAAACTGATCGAGCAAGTCCACCTGCAGTTTGATAAGGATCAATTGCGGTATTACCAACCTCTCCATATGAAAGTCTAAGTTTTAATTCATCAAAGGGCATATCTTCCATAAAACTTTCCTCATTGATTCTCCAACCTAAAGAAACACCCGGGAAATAAGCCCATTTATTTCCTTCTGCAAGTCTAGAGGATCCATCACCTCTAATAGAAGCTTGGAATAAATATTTACCATCAATATCATAATTAACACGCCCCATATATGATTGAAGTTGCCATTCAAGTAAAGATGAACTCAAATTACCTTTAACTGCAGCAGATCCAATATTATACCAAAGTTGAGACTCATAGGGTAAATTAATAACCTCGCTTTTAGCTCTCTCCCGAGTAAATTCTTGTATACTTTGAAGTGCAGTAAGTTTTAAAGTACCTGGTCCAATTTCTGTATTATAAGTTAAAAGGTTTTCAAGAGTAAAACCTGATTCTCTTGTGTTTTCAATTTCTGCATCTGCTGGACCCAATTTGTTGTCATTTGTTGCAGCACCTCGAAATTCGCCTCTTCTTGTAAATCTAATATCAGGACCGAAAGTACTTGTAAATCTTAAGTTATCAGCAAGTTCAGCTTGTAAATATATTGGAGCAAAGAGTCTTGTAGAGTGCCTCTCATCTTCATAAGCTCCAGGTACAAACTCAGCAAGGGGGTTGGAAGCAATTCCATCATTTGCAGGAAGGAATTTTATAGATCCATCATCGTTGTACGGCACACCCATTGGAAGTGTTGATAAAGCTTGTCCCACAACTTGATTAGAACCCCAATTATTAATTGCTTGGGTTAATGTAACAGACATACCAAATTTAAACATGTCATTAATACGGTGATCTAAATTAAGTCTAGCATTGATTCTTTCATAATCCATACCAGGAACAACAGCCTCTTCTTTAAAGTAACCTACAGCGGCGTTGTATTGAGTGTTTTCACTTCCACCCATAACAGATATATTATGGCTGGTTTGAGATCCTTTTTGAAGAACCATGTCTAACCAATCATATTCAACTCCTGCATTATAATTGGCAATCAAAGGCCCATCACCTCCATTAATAAGGACGTTAAGATCATTGGTTGTTGTTCCAGCATATGTGAAATTATTATCGGCGTCTCTTCTCCAAGCTTCTCTACTCATGTTAAGCCACTGTTCAGAGTTCATCATTGTAGGAATATTCGTAACCTCAGAGGTACCATAATATCCACTATAGCTTACTTTTGTTTTTTGATTACCCTTTCCTCTTTTGGTAGTAATTAAAATTACACCGTTTGCTCCTCTGGAACCATAAATAGCTGTCGCAGCTGCATCCTTTAATATTTCCATTGATTGAATGTCTTGTGGTGCAATATCTGCTATAGCTCCTCCACCAACACTACTTGTAACAGGGATACCATCAATTACATATAAAGGATCATTTGAGGCAGAAAGGGATCTTCTTCCCCTAATTCTAACAACTGGTGATTGACCTGGTCGTCCACCTGCTGATTGAATATCAACTCCTGCTACTTGTCCTTTAATTGCGTCAATACTACTCGCAGTAGCAATTCGCTCAATATCAGCGCCATCTACCTTAACAATAGACGCGGTAACCTCTCGCCTAGTCTGAGTACCATAACCNGTAACAATTATCTCATCTAGGAAACTTGCTTCTTCTTCCATTGAAATGTTGAAAGAAGTGTTATCTCCTACTTGAACATCTTGATTTTTAAAACCAACAAATGAAAATTCAAGCACATCGGATGAGCTCACTTCAATTGTAAAATTTCCATCAAAATCTGTGGATGTTCCAGAATTAGTTCCTTTGATAATAACGTTAACTCCAGGTAAAGGAACTCCTTCAGGATCTGCAACAGTTCCATTAACTGTTTCTTGGGCCATTAAATGTGTCATGGTAAAAAACATAACTAACATTAAGCCATTTCTTATACGAGAGAATNTCTCCCTTGGGGCAATAAGAGTACCCTTTTTAAAACAATTCATAAATAGACTTAGTTTATTTGTTTAGTTAAAAACGTGTACTTTTTTAACATTATTTCGATTTGTGTGCGTACACGAGTTTCAAATATAACATTTAAATACTCANAAAGGATATTATTTTATTTAAAAAAAGTGAGATTAGACACTAAGCTCTAGTATTCAGGATTNTATGTCCCTCTTTTATTAAATCCAGGAAAATTTCTCATACTAGAATAACGTGGGTAGCTATCAAAAATTGGATTACCCGAGACTCTGGGATCTCCCTGCTCTTCGAGTCTTTTGATCAATTCATTATGTAAATCATTCAAAATCTCATTGTACTGAGGAAGGTCTGCAATATTAGACTTGCAAAAGGGATCTTTTTTAATATCATAAAGTTGCATTAAAGGTCTCTTGGAAAAAGCTAAATCATAGGTTTTATCACCCTCCATTCTCATTACTTCATCCTTGGTAGGTGACGGATCTACATCATGGTATCCGGGATANATTGTTTTGAATCCTTCAGCTTTATCTCTTTGATCATNTTCATCATTTTTTACAACTGGGTCTCCTGCGGGCCATAAATCTGGAAAAAAATTATAAACATGAAGGAAGTCTTCACTTCTTATTGCTCTAGCCGGATAACCCAAATTATCTGGCCTAGCGTGAGTATGTCTTTCTCTTCCCGTCAAGACATAGTCTCTGTGTTTTATATTCTCTTTATTTTTTAAAACAGGAATTAAACTTTTACCTGTAGTTTCCATAGATCCATTTAGTCCCATTAAATCCATCAAAGTCGGAGCTAAATCAATTAAACCAACTGGTTGATTCACAACTTTATTTTTTACACCATTAGGAAGTGAGATCGCTAATGGAACATGGGTTCCATATTCTTGAACATTAGCTTTAGCATATGGAAAAGGCATTCCATTGTCAGCAGTCACTAAAATAAAAGTATTATCTAACTCTCCTATTTCCTCTAAATGTTTGATCATTTGCTGGAGGTGATTATCAAAATGTTCAATCTCCAAGATATAATCCAACATATCATTTCTAACAATTTCTGTATCAGGAAAAAATTCTGGAACTTCAACATCTTCTATACTCTTCCCAGCTTTTATTCCCGATCCATATTCATATACCCTGTGCGGCTCATGAGCTCCAAACCAAAATACAAAAGGTTGGTGATCTTCTCGCTGATCCAAAAAATCTTTAAAGTTTTTAGCATAATCATTGGGACGAATTCCCTTTGTAGGTGTTTTTTTTAATCCATATTTATTAAACTCTTTTCCAGCAGGATTTTGTTTTCTTCCACTAATTTCCCAGTTCCCTGGACCCCATGGCTTTCCTGTATAGCCAACAAAAAAACCATTCTCTTCAAGAACCTCAGTGTAGGCTTTATATTTTGAAGGAAAATTACTCGCATGGGTTCCGGCCTCCTCCAATTCCCATATATTTTTCCCAGTAAGCATTGCAGCCCTTGAAGGACTGCAACCCGGAGCGGCTACAAATGCATTATTAAAAAGAACACCATTTTTGGCTACATAATCAAAAGCAGGAGTGTTGATCTGTGAAAATCCATAAATCCCAGTATGAGGATAAGATTGATCATCTGCAATTGCAATTAAAATATTAGGAGGGGTTTTTTTCTTTTCTCTCGACTCACATGAAATATTTATAGTTATTAATAAAAGTATACTTAGTATGGAAATATTTTTCATATTATAATTATTTAATTCCTTGATATTGATCTGATCGAATCGAGTTGATATTTCATTTCATCAATTATTTTTGGAAAATCCTCAGCCAAATTTATTTTTTCAGATAAATCTTCTCTCATATTGTAAAGACGCTCTTGTCTAACTCCAGGCTTCGGCTCAATTGTTTTCGGTAATGAAAAACCTCCTGATCCTAATTTCTCTATCATTTTCCAATCTCCCTGTCTAATAGCATAATGTCCCTCACTTGAATGATGAATAATCGGTCGATAAGTTTCTTTTTTACTGTCACTAACCAAATGACTAAAAATACTGTGGCTATCAATTGCAGATGAATCTAAATTTAATAAATCAGCAACAGTTGAATAAAAACTTGCGAGTGTATTTGGGATATCGTTTTTACTTCCAGCTTTAATCTTGCCGGGCCACCTTACTATGTGAGGAATTCGATGTCCACCATCATANATATCACCTTTCATACCCCTAAGTTCTCCTGCAGCTCTNTGATTAAATTCATCNATGTAAGGTTGTTTCCAATAAGGNCCATTATCNCTTGCAAAAACTACAATTGTATCCTCTTCAAGNCCTAATTTTTTAAGGTGATCAAGTAGATCACCAATATGATCATCAACCATAGTCACAAACTCTCCGTACTGACCAGCCTGAGAAATACCATCGTNGTTTACTTTTGGCACCCACGGTGTATGAGGNGCCGCAAGAGGCAAGTAGAGGAAAAAGGGATTTTTTTTCTTTTTAGATTTAGATATGTAATCTTTAGCTTTACTAATGAATTCAGGTAAAACTTCATAAAACTCAAAGCCCTGCGCCATTGGACCCGGTCTCCAAAAGTCACCATCTTTATCCCGATCTAAATTACTCCCCTCAGTATAATCATTGATGGGGGATGTAAACATACCGCCTTCCAAATACACATAAGGGGGTATATCCAAAGAAGCTGGAATTATATAATGATAATCAAAACCAATATTTGAGGGTCCTCTCGTTGGATTCTTAGAAAAGTCCACTATTTTTTCACTGTAATCAGTTATTAAGCCAAAATCATTAGTTATAATATCATCTTGTTTATAGGATTTTTTTAGCTGCCAGTCCAAACCTAAATGCCATTTTCCAATAACAGCAGTATTATAATTTTCTTTCTTAAATAATTTTGAGACTGTTGCTTTTTCATCGGGGATCATTAATGGTCCATAACTCCATAAAACTCCTGACTTCAATCTAGTTCGCCAGGCGTATTCACCAGTTAGAATACTATAACGAGTAGGTGTACAAACTGATGAAGTAGAATGCATATCAGTAAACATCATTCCCTCAGATGCCAGCTTATCTATATTGGGGGTTTTAATTTTTGATTTTTTATTATAGCATCCTAAATCTCCATATCCTAAATCATCAGCTAAAATATAAATCACATTTGGTGATTTAATTTGTTCTAAATCTTTGGTTACACAACTAACTACAAAAAGGCATGTAAAAAGTGTTATTCTAAAAATTTTGTTCCTTAAAATCATTTTTAACTATTTAATATCCCACCGTTGATATCGATATTGGCTCCAGTAATATAAGAAGAACTATCGGAAGCGAGGTAAATGGCCAGGTCTGCAATTTCCTCAGGCCTCCCTTCTCTTCCAAGAGGAGTTTCGCCAGCAACTTTTTTACGAATCTCGTCTGAAGTGAAATCGTCATGGAAACGTGTAGATGTCATGCCAGCGGTAATTGCATTAACACGAATTCCATCGGGTCCAAATTCCTTAGCTAGGGCCCTAGTATAACTCGTTACTGCTCCTTTTGATGCTGAATATAGTGATGATCCAGATCCACCTCCATCTCTTGCAGCTTGTGATGAAATATTTACAATAGATCCTCCTTCAGGCATTAAAGGCTTTATTGCTTTTGTTACAAGAAATACTGATTTGAAATTTACATCCATCAATAAATTATAAAAATTTTCGTCTATCTCAGATATCCTTTTCCTTGCAAATAATCCTCCCACATTATTAACAAGAATATGCACCTCATTCCCAAAAACCTCTTGGGATTTTTTTATCATTTTTGAAACATCCCCAGAATTTGTTACGTCTGCATAAACGGCTTTAGCATCTCCCCCATTGTTTTTTATAATACTTACAGTCTCCTCCCCCATGGATTTATCTCGATAATAATTTACCAACACCTTAACTCCAGCTTTAGCAAGTGATATACTAATCGCTCTTCCAATATCTCTTGAGGCTCCTGTTACTAGTGCAACTTTTCCTATTAAATTTTTCACTTTTTAAAAAATTAAATTATTGAGCTCTAGCCACAAACTTATTTAACTCGTTACCATCAACATCATAATGCCTTACAATTATTTTTGGAGAATCTTTGGGATCAATGGTTACAGTCATTGCACCTCCTACTACATTTAGGTATAGATGTTCTGGCTTAACATCATCTTGCTTCCANCCACCTGCATGCTCCATACTATTTGGACCAATAGAAAACTCAACAATTCCATATTTACGATGTTTTGAAACATATTGCCAATGTCGATCCCCACAAATAACATACATATTGGGCTGAGAGGATATAAATTTCCTGATATTCTCTCCCTCATAGAAAAAACCCTTATTTGAATGATTATCTTTTTTAGTTGGTCTATCAGGGCCAATAACAGGGGTAGGACTTATAAGTACTTTAAAAGTAGCATCAGAAGCTGAAACAGTCCTTTTGAACCAATCCATTTGATCTTTCCCCCAAATTGTTTTTTCAGGTCCGTCCCTCATCGTATTTGGGCTTCTGTAATCCCTACCCTCAACTAACCATATCTGAAGATCTTTACCCCATCTAAATGTTCTATATGTTTTGCCTTTGATCGGCATTTCCTGACGAAAAACCTCAAGTCCTTGGTCAAATGTAAAACTCCCCATAAAAGATGTTTCAATTCCTCTATAGCTATCGTTAAACCACGCATCGTGATCATCTTTTTCAAAATAACTTGTAACCTTCGAATGGAACGATTTATTGGTTGGTAAACTGAACATTCTATCCCAGTGGTAATGGGCCATTTTTTTGTTTTTTGCTAGATTNTCATAGTAAACTATATCTCCAGCATGTACAAAAAAATCAAGATCAAGACTTTCTAGAAATGGATATATTTTGTATCCATCTGGTAGATCTTGATCGGGGTACCCCTGACAAGTACTAGCAGCAAAAACTATTTTCTTCGAAATTTCAGGGTNTGGAGGNGTCTTAAANNTTCCNTTTATTTNNGAGGAAACCTNATGNTGNTCACTAGATCTACCCTCAACTAAAATCTCATAAGTCACTCCAGGTTCNAGATCNGTTAAAATAAATTTTNTGCTGTAATTAGCTTTTTTTAAAACTGACTTCCAATCTGTNAAATTCCATTTTTNAGAACCTTTTNGTCTGNAGTTAATTTTNACTTCTCCNTCAGCACCNGGAACNGCACCCTCAACAGTATTAATNTCAAAACCCTGGGGNAAATATACCATTCCATNTTTATCTCTTCTTGTTTCTCTTANATGTCTTTTTCCTGTCTCAGGANGAACGTANAGAGNAATTGGAAGTGGAGCATCATTTACTCTAATTTTATTTTTTGTTAATCTAGTCCAAATAATAGCTTCATTTTGACTTACATCTCCAATTCTTATTCCAGTTGCAAAATAAGGGCCTTTATCTGTTTGTGAGTTAGCAAAACAGCTTACTAAAACTGTTATTATAAAAACTTTTTTTAAAATCATGATTGGTTATTTATATCCATGTAAAATGTTTAATA
>NHFW02000008.1 GCA_002171295.2 Flavobacteriaceae bacterium TMED121 | reverse complement strand
TATTAAAGGTATGGGAAGTTGTTGAGACAAATTATGATAATCATTTGTCTAGTGATACTAAAGCTATTTTAGAGGGATATGCAGATGGCTTAAATCATTATGTTGCTAAAAACCCAAATAAAGCATTTAGGGGGATTTTCCCAGTCTCTTCAAAAGATATAGTAGCAGGTTTNGTNCANAGGATGCCNTTAATGTTTGGNTTAGATGANGAGATNAGAAAGNTTTCCTCTGGTAATAATTCTCAATTAGCTTTATTAGATAAAGAAAATCAAAGATTTGATCAAAGTGTATTAGGTTCAAACCAAATTGCTATTTCCCCTAATCGCTCAGCAGATGGTTACACTAGGATTGCAATTAATCCACATCAACCATGGAGTGGCCCTGTTACTTTTTATGAAGCGCATTTGAATAGCGAAGAAGGTTGGAATACAAATGGTGGTCTTTTCCCTGGATCACCTATTGTTCTTTTAGGNCATAATGAAAGCATTGGCTGGACCCATACTGTCAATANGCCTGATTTGATAGATGTTTATGAANTGCAAATTCATTCAGAAGANAAAAATAAATATATGATGGGCGGNAAGTGGAAAGATTTTGAAGTTAAATATGCTAAAATAAAGGTCAAATTGTTTGGCCCTATTTCATGGACATTTAAAAAAGAGATGATATGGTCTGTTCATGGACCAGCTATTCGNACAGAAGATGGTGTTTATGCCTTTAGGTTTGTTGGTTATGGTGAAGTACGTCATATTGAACAGTGGTATAGGATGAACAAAGCTAAGAACATTGATCAATTTATTGAAGCTATGGAAATGCAAGCAATTCCAATGTTTAATACAATGTATGCAGATAAAACAGGAAACATTTATTATGTATATAATGCTTTATTGCCNGTTAGAACAAGTGGCTCATATAATTGGGATGGCATCATACCNGGCAATACTCCTCATGCGCTTTGGAGTAAATACTTTGCTTTTGATGAGCTTCCCCAAATCTTTAACCCTGAGTCTGGTTTTTTACAGAATTGTAATAGCACTCCTTTTCTTGCTAGCATCGGAAATGATAATGTAGATTTTTCATTTTATCCCAACAATCTTGGTATAGAAACCCACCAATCGAATAGGGCTTTGCGTGCTCATGAAACTTTTGGGGAAGATGATTCAATAACTAGAGAAGAATTCATAAAATATAAATTTGATTCAAAATATTCAAAAAATTCAGTATTAGTCAAAAACTTAAATAAGTTTTTGAGTCAAGCGAAAAGTGATGACNTAAAAATAAAAGAAGCTATTGATATACTAAATAAGTGGGACCTNAGTACTGATAGTTCTAGCGTTGGAATGCATTTAGCATATAATGCCATTCGACCAAAAGAGAATCCAGGGTCTTATCAATATAGCTATCTTAAAATTATGGAAAGATTNAAAAAAACAGTTAGTGAGTATAATAAAACTTATGGAAAGATCGATATTCCATGGGGGAATATTTTAAGAATGAAAAGAGGGAACGTTGATATTGCATTAAGCGGAGGACCAGATGTTTTAAGAGCTATTCATTCTAGAGAAAAAAAAGGAAAAAGAACNCCAANTGCTGGAGATTGTTTTTTTGAGATCGTTGAATGGTCTCCTGATGGCAAAGTATTTGCAAAGTCTTTACATCAATATGGATCAGCTACTNATNATAANAATTCACCACATTACAATGACCAGGCAGNTATTTTTGCNAAACAAGAAATGAAACCTGTTTTAATGAATTTAGAAGATATTAAAAAGAATTTAAAAAAATCTTATAAACCAGGATATTAATCCCGGGGAAAGCAAAATGAAAAAACATTTAATTTTGTTTATTGTAATTGTATCCTTCGTTTTTGCAGAACGACCAATAACGGCTGAGGATATAGTAAATATAAAATCAATATCTCAAGCAGAATTNAATTCTGATGGCTCTTTGATTGTTTATGCAAAATTAATCCCAAGATCAAAGAATGATAAAGGAGGTTCAAGTTATAGAGAGATTTGGGTTTCTTCAGTAAATGGNAAAGAACAAAAGAAATTTACCTCTGCCCCAACGAATAATTGGAACCCTCAATGGACACCAACTGGCGATATATCTTTTTTATCTAGAAAAAAAGATTTTGATAAAAATACACAAATTTATGTAATCCCTATTNATGGNGGGGAGGCTAGTTTGTTGACAAGTCACAAAAGCGGGGTTGGTTCTTATAAGTGGTCACCTGATGGGAGATGGATTGCATTTACATCTAGAGACTNAAGAGGCAAAAAAAGAAAAGATGAAATTTCTGAAGGGTATGATATGATAGTTATGGATAAAGAGAAATTATTTACAAGACTTTGGATATATAATGTAAATACCGGCACCACTGAATTGATGTTTAAAAAAGATATTAATTCATTTGATTTTGAGTGGACTCCCAATAGCAAGTATGTCATATTTCAAGGGACAGATAAATTTGGTTCAGATGCTAATTATTTGGATCGATCTATTTATCAAGTAAGAGCTCCAAGCGGTACTCCAAGAAAATTATTTGAAACCCCAGGAAAATTATCAAANATGACAATATCTCCTGATGCATCTATGCTTGCTTTTTTAGGAGCAGTTAGTNAAAATGATCCAATAGCGCAAAGTATTTTTATTTCACCNTTAAAGTCNCCNTCACCANTACTTTTAACAGATGATTTTGAAGAATCATTTATGGACATTCAATGGTTAAATAATAAGGAAATCGTTGCTCATTCTCAANGAGGAACTAAGACCGCTCTTTCTATTATTAATACTGATAAAAAATCAGATCAGGGTAGATANATTTATAAAGATNTTCTTTTCCCAGAAGAGATCATTCAAAGCTTTTCATATCATGTTACTTCAGAGCGACTATGTTTAATNATGAATAGCAATCTTCATCCAAACGAAATTTATACTGGTAAGCTTGGATCAAAAAAAATTAAACAAATAACTTTCTCCAACCCTCAATTTAANGATTTAAGTTTTGCTGATCAGAAAACAATATTTTGGCAAGCAAGCGATGGAAAAAGAATTGAAGGTGTATTAACATATCCCTTAAGATATCGCAANGGGAAATATCCATTGGTTNTGCAGATTCATGGCGGACCTGAGGGCGTTAGCTTGGATGGATGGAGCACTAGACCAACATANCCTGTTCAGCTTTTAGCAGCGAATGGATTTGTGGTCTTAGAGCCAAATTATAGAGGTAGCGGAGGTCGTGGAGTTGCTTTTTCTAAAGCTGACCATGATGATTTAGGTGGAATGGAATTTCAAGACGTACTAAAAGGTATAGATCATTTAGTAGATATGGGGTTAGTTNATCCTGAAAAAGTAGGAACAGGCGGTTGGTCNTATGGTGGGTATTTTTCAGCGCTAGCTGCAACTATGCATTCAGAAAAATTTAAAGCATCAATGGTTGGTGCAGGGCTAACNAATATGATTAGCTTTATGGGGACAACAGATATCCCTAGAGAAATGTCAATCGTTCACTGGAATCAATGGTGGTTTGATAATATGAATTTGCATTGGGAAAGATCGCCATTATCTCATATTAATAATGCAAAGACCCCTACCTTGATTATTCACGGAATGAAAGATGAAAGAGTGCATCCTGAACAAGGCATGGAATTATGGCAAGCACTGAAGATCAANGGNGTTGAAACAGAATTTGTACTTTACCCCAGAGAGCCTCATGGCTTGATTGAGCGTGCACATAAATTAGATTACATGGAACGNTTAGTAAATTGGTATATAGAACATGTTAAATAAGTTTTTGAAATTATTTTTAATTATTTTTACTATTAATAGCGCATTTTTGTATGCCGAAGAGATTTCTCCTATCGAAATAACGCTTGAAGGAAATGCATCAATTAGAGCNCTTGAAATGTCTGGACTGTCTTGGTATCGAGATAATTTGATATTGATGCCACAATATGTTGATTCTAAATCTCCGGCCTTTTATACGATCAAAAAATCTNAATTGAAAGAATGGGTTAAGAATAAAAAAAAGATACCTATTTTGCCTAAAAAAATTAATTTGAAAATGCCAAACTTTGATCAGTTAATTGATGGTTATCAAGG
The DNA here is from genome assembly GCA_002171295.2 of Flavobacteriaceae bacterium TMED121. Taxonomy (GTDB): domain Bacteria; phylum Bacteroidota; class Bacteroidia; order Flavobacteriales; family Flavobacteriaceae; genus UBA8316. Next base: position 25,324 of record NHFW02000008.1, on the reverse strand, counting down.
ATTTGAAGCATTATGTTTCCATGGCGATAAGATTTATTTGATAATTGAGTCTAAGCATAATGGCTTCATGAGAAGTTATATCATTATGGGAACTATCGATCTAAAAAGATCATTGATTGATCTTTCACAATCAATTTTAAACGAAATCCCAATCCCAGTTAACCTAAAAAATATAGGCTACGAAAGCATTCTTAAGCATAATAGCAATCTTTATTTATTTTTTGAGGCAAATGGGGTCAATGTTGTAAAGAAAGCCCATGCTTTAAAATATAACATGTCATTAGAATATAAAGGCAAGGTCCCTTTGCAAAATATTGAATATAGATTAACAGATGTTTCAAAAGCAGATTCAAAGGGTAATTTTTGGGGGATGAATTTTTTCTGGCCNGGGGAGAGAGANCTTTTAAAGCCAGACAAAGATAATTTANTCGATAAATTAGATAATGGNAAAACCCATCAAAGATTTGAACATGTAGAGCAGTTGCTTCATTTTAAGGTTAATAGAGATATGATCGTTAGAACAAGCAAGCCGCCTATTCAGTTAGAACTTGAAAAGGAATCACGCAATTGGGAAGGAGTAGCTATGTTGGATAATATGGGNTTTTTATTGATAGTTGATGAATATCCTCGAACTATCTTTTCTTATTTGCCTATTCGATAATAAATCATTTGAATTTGAAGGCACCTTTCCATTCTAATGCTGCGGTAATGGATGAAACNCTAGTATTGGACTTTACTATGTAATCTTCTTGTTCAAAGTTCAGATTCAAAGATATATTATTATTTACGGGGACCATAATTTCTATTAAATATTGGTTCCTTGTTAAATTTGCCTTCGCTATTTCACTAATTTGTTGAAAGTGCTCCAATTCTAATTTTGTAGAAAACCATCTTGTATCGTGATCCCAAAATATTCCTCCCATNGCATANGATGTTTTTCTAGTATCATTTAAAAAATTTGACATATCAAAAGCATGGCCTATCTCTATATTGATCANNCCATGATCATATTGTTTTAAAAATCNGCCAAAGCCTTGATTGACATGGTATTGAAGATTGAGATTTGCTCTGCTATTTTTTCTGAAGAAGGTGGTGGTATAGCGATAAAATTTTGAATAGCTACCATATTTATCGCTTAATTTGTATCGTAGATAGATAAATGAATCTTCTTTTAGGCTATATGCAAAAAGCCTGATATCTCGAAAAGTTTCATCTGTTCTTCTATTCATTCTGTAGTAGCCAAAACCTCCGTTCATCGTTTGAGCATTTGCGAGACCTAGTCGCCCGTATTGTTTCCATTTGACCGAATCTGTTTGAGAAAAAATAGTTGAGATACAAAGTAGAAATAAAAAATGATTTTTCAGTTTCATTGCTTCATATTTTTGCCACTATTCATTGATAGAATTGCTATTATTGAAAGTCCAATAGACATTAAAAATGCAATAGCAAAACTATATTGAGGGTTTGAATCTGAAAATCCTAATATCGTATATCTTAGACCATTGATCATATAATAGATAGGGTTAAAAGCGCTGATGGCTTGTGCCCATTCTGGTAACATGCTAATTGAGTAAAAAATACCTCCTAAAAAACTTAATGGCGTGAGAAAAAAATTCTGCATTGTAGATAATTGATCCCAAGTATCCGCAAGTTGACCAAGCAGCAGCCCCATGCTTGAAAAGGCAATTGATACAATAAAGATGAACCCAATAGTTGCTAGCGGATGCTCTACGTTCATTCCACCGATTAAAATACCGATAAGCAAAATTAATATTCCATTAACGACTCCTCTGACAACTCCTCCAATAATAAATGCCAGTGAAATTTCAAGGCTTGAAAGAGGGGCTTGCAACAAATCTGGCACTTGTCCTGTTAGTTTCATTTGTAGGAGAGATGACGAAGGATTAGAAGAGGCATTGGTCAAAGTATTCATCATAATCAAACCCGGAATAATAAAAATAGTATATGGAATTCCTTCAATAGATGATATTCTTTTTTCAAGAGTGAATCCAAAGATTAAAATATATAGAACCGAAGAGATTAGTCCGGGTATTACCGTTTGTCTGTAGACCTTGAAAAATCTACCTACTTCTCTAGAAGTTAATGTCCATAATCCTATCCAATTCATTCGTTGATTCCTTTTCCGGTTAATGATAGAAAGACATCTTCTAAAGAAGACCTAGAGGTTTCTATGCTTGATATATGACTACCTGCTTTGGCTAGGCACTGAATGATATTTGGCAGAACCCCTTCAGGGTCTCTTATTGTAAAATGCAATCGAGTGTCTTCTTGTGTGTAGGTAAAGCCCTTAAGAAATTTTTTTAAATTGGTATTGGATTCAGATAAATGGATTGTAATTCCAGACTTCCCCTGGCTATCCATTAATTCTTTAGGAGAGCCTTTAGTCATCACCTCTCCATTATTGATGATTGAAACCATATCGCATAATTTTTCAGCTTCTTCAATATAGTGTGTAGTTAAAAGAATGGTTTTCCCATCATTGTGTAATTCTTTGAAATATTCCCATAATTCATGTCTCAATTCCACATCAACACCAGCTGTTGGTTCATCTAATATGATTATTTGAGGATCGTGAACTAATGCTTTAGCGATTTGGAACCTTCTTTTCATGCCGCCGGATAATTGCCTTAATCGTGAATTTCTTTTTTCTTCAAGACCTAACCTTAAAAAGAGTTCATCTACTTTGTGTTTAGCATCTTTTTTTCTGATTCCAAAGTATCCAGCTTGAAAAAAAAGCAATTGTTCCAAGTTAAAGAACCAGTCTTGTGAAAATTCTTGTGCTGAGATGCCGATTTTAGATCTAGTATAACGATAGTCTTTTTCAGTATCCATACCAAAAACCTGTGTGTGACCACTATCCTTATTGACCAATCCAGTTAAAATATTAATAGTCGTTGTTTTGCCTGCTCCATTTGGCCCTAGTAGACCAAAAAAAGAACCATCATTAATAGTAACATTGATTCCTTTAAGCGCCACTGTATCATCATAGCTTTTTTTTAGGTCAATAATTTTTATGGCTGGTGTCATTTTTACACCACATCGTCAAGTATGTGGTCAATTTTCATTGGCATTTTATTTTTCATATTAATTACCTGACTTTAATGTTTATTATGATAATTTAGTTGATAAGATTTAAAAATTCTTGTTCTGTAATAATTGAAACATTAAGATTATTAGCTTTTTCAATTTTTGAACCCGATTTATCTCCCGATACGAGATAATTTGTTTTTTTGCTAATAGCAGTACTTGTTACTCCCCCATGAGATTCAGTTAATTCCTTTGCCTCTGATCTGCTAAATTGGCTTAATGATCCAGTAAAAACTATAGTTTTTCCATCTAATTTATTACTTTTTAATTCTTTTTTATTATCTATTTTTAATCCATTTGAAAGACAGGATTGCACAATATCAATATTGGATTTGTTTGCCCAAAAATTTATGATCGTTTCAGCTACAATTGGACCTACCTCATCGATTGCTTCAAGTTCATCAAAGTGAGCATTCATGAATTTGATGATATCTCCTTTAAAATATTTTTCAAATACTTTTGATAGGTGATATCCAACATTTCTGATCCCAAGCGCATAGATAAATCTAGAAAAGGTTGTTAATTTAGATTTTTCAATGCTGGATAGCAGATTATTAGCAGATTTTTCTGCCATTCTTTCAAGGCCAACTAGATCATCAAAGGTGATTGTGAAGATGTCATCTACGGTATGGATGATATCTTCTTCTACGAGTTGGTTGACTATTTTTTCACCAAGTCCTTCTATGTCTAGCGCATTTTTTGAAGCAAAATGTTTAATCTTTCCTTTAATTTGACTGGGGCAGATTATATTTATACATCTGGCTACCGCCTCATTATCTTCCTTTAGGATATCGTAATTGCATGACGGGCACTGATTTGGCAGGTAATATGGCAATAGCCCATCAGGTCTTTTCTTTTGAATTACTTTTACGATTTCTGGGATTACATCGCCTGCTCTTTGGATAAGAACCGTATCTCCTATTCTGACATCTTTTTTATTAACTTCATCTTGATTATGCAATGTTGCATTGGTTACTATAACGCCACCAACATTGACGGGCTCAAGCGAAGCTACTGGAGTTATGGCCCCTGTCCTGCCAACGGATGGGATAATATTTTTAATTTTTGTAGTTGATTGTTGAGCCTTGAATTTTCCAGCGATAGCCCATCGAGGAGAACGGCTCCTTACTCCAAGCATTTTACGTTGTTTGATATCATTCACTTTAAATACTGTACCATCAATCTCGTACCCTAGAGAGAGCCGTTTAGATTCTAGATCATGGTGGTATTGGGCCATCTCTCTTTTTTTATTTATAATTTTAATATGTTTATTAACTGGGAATCCCCAGCTTTTAAGTGCATTTAAAAAAGAAGAGTGTGAATTAAAGTCAATTCCTTTTATTTCGCCACTATCATAGCAATTGATAGAAAGAGGCCTTTTATAGGCAATATTAGGGTCGAGCTGCCTTAAGCTTCCTGCCGCAGCATTTCTTGGATTAGCGAATAAAGGCTCTTCATTTTTTGCGCGGTGTTCATTTAATTTTTTAAAATCCTCAATCATTATAAATACTTCTCCTCGAACCTCTAATAGTTTTGGAGGAATTAATTCTTTTGTGCGCAGTGCTAGCGGAATAGATCTAAGAGTCTTAAGGTTTTGGGTAATGTCCTCTCCTTTAACCCCATCTCCTCTGGTTAGTCCATACTGAAAGACTCCATCCTCATAGATTAATTCGACTCCAATGCCATCCAATTTGGGCTCTGCAACAAAAGAAAGACCTCTATCACTTCCTAGTCCTTTTACTATTCTATCATAGAATTCTACTATCTCTTCATCGTTCATGGCATTTGCAAGAGAAAGCATTGGTATTTTGTGTTCAATACTTTGAAAGGATTTTAAGGGTTTCGCCCCTACGCGCTGCGTGGGAGAATCTTTAGTCGCAAGTTTAGGGTTTTCTTTTTCTAGTTTTTCTAATTTTCTTAAAAGCGTGTCGTATTCTCCATCTGAAATAATAGGGTCATTTAGAACATAATAGTTATAATTATGATCGTTGAGTTTTTCTTTTAATTCTTTTATTTGCCCACTTGCATTCATGATTATTCACGTCGCATTGAGCGTTTTTTATAATATTCAATAGGGTCTTGCAATGGTAGCGTGATGGGTGTTACCATTCCTGCACTGTCTATTGGCGAAGCAAAAACAGAACCATTTTTTAATTCGATAGTAAAGAAATAGCTGATTTTTTCAGTTGGTTTTTGCTTAGGGTCATAAGTAAAAATATATCGACGAGAATTAAGATTAAATGATTGTTCAATGTATCTTGGCTGGGCATCAGTACGATAAAATAAACTGATATTTTGAGTTTCATTTTTGGAAAAATTACTAAATACCTCTATTTCAAAAGGTCTTGATAAAAATAATACCTTTGGCGGATGATGAAATAGATTGGGTGTAAAAGTAAACCCGGAAGCGTGTTCAGTGTTTTGTTTAGCGGAGACCGCTGAGATTAAAAGGAATAGAATGGTCCTTGTAATAATGAATACCTCAACTTGTTTCGAAAGTAATGCATTTTTTGTACCAATGATCATAGGTGACTTGTTTTCTGATCATATAATCTGCGGTACATCTTGCATTGGCATTGCATACATCGGCAGATCTTCCTCTTACATTGTAGTGCATGACAACAACATATTTTTTGAATGGCTTTTTAGCATATTGGCCCATATTGGCAAGAGCGGATACCGCAAAGCTAAGATCTTCGCTTGATCGGTTTCGGTCTACAATGATCTCAACATAATATACTCTGTCTCCTTTATCGGTATATATTTTCAAACCTGTCAATTTAGGAGCAGTATGGTTCCGTTTAAAATATTGTGGGGTCATTGCTGCAATCTGTTGATCGCTAAATTTTGGTTTTCCAATAGCAAAACTGGTGAATATGCTTAAAGATATAAATAGGTACTTCATAAATGGGGCCTTGATCTTGATATAATGAAAATTATTATACAATAATTTAAGCTTATTATTAGGGATATGATATTAAAAAGGGTTACTAAAGTAGCCCTTTTTAATATAGGTTTAAAATGTCATTCTTAAAGAAGATTGAAGTCCTCTGATAATCAACAAAGCATCGGCGCCGGTAACTGCTCCAGTTGGGGTAAAGCGACCGGTCATCATATCTGCCTGCATGATTCCTCTTTCTGCGCATAGCGCCATTGCATTATAAGCAAAATGGCTAGAAGGGACATCGCTGAAGCGACTTTGCGCTTCTCCAAAATATTTTGTTTCAAGGCTTTCATCTCTGGTCGCAACAACTAATAATCTTTGTACTGCAATTGCATAGGTTGCGCGGTTGATATTATCATCAGGGTAAAAATTTCCATCTGGCTCTACATTCATCACTCCATAGCGGATCATATCCTTGATCCAGGTTTCAGCCCAATGACCTTTAGAGTCGTTAGGAATAGCGATATTTGCTGTTTGAGCTGCTTGACTTGGGCTTTGAAACCCTGTGCTTTGAACGGGCATTCTATCAAAAAGAACTCCGATCTTAAGCTCTTCAGAAAATAGAACCGCTAAATCTGCTCGGTTGATTTTCTCTTTTAAGGCAACTCTTTTGCCAGCAGGGGTTCCCGGCATGGCCCTGACGATTTTTTGAGATAGTTTCCATTTAGAATCTGCTTTGCCAGCATATTCTCCTCTTTTGCTGACAACAGTTCTAAAATAATCTTCTGCTTCTTTAAATTGATAATTATAAAGATAGGCCACTCCAAACCAGTATTGAGACCCTTCATGATTTTCATTCCGCTTAAGGGCTTTTTCCAATAGGCCCTCAGCGCGTTTGAACCATTTTTTTTCCATATCACGCATAGTGATCCAAATGCGAGCACTTAAAGCTAATGCTTCGGGATTTTTGCTCCCGCGACTAGCACATTTAGATGCAAAGTCTTTTGCCTTTTTGGTATCTTTTAAATAAGCATTTGCGAGGCCAAGCCCTCCATACCCTAATGCAAACTTACTATCAAGATCGACCGATCTTTGGAAAGAGGTTATCGCTTGCTGAAAGTCTTCATTATCAATTGCTCTCATCCCTGCTTTGAAATGATATTCAGGGGTATCCACATCACTTTGAGGTTTTGTGGAGCAAGCTGCAAAAAGAATGAGTGCAAATAAAGATAACCTAGAGGCATAATTTTTTAACATAATCTATTCCTTAGAATGTTTGTTACATAAGAATATAGCTTTAAAAGATATTATATGGAAATAAACCAAAACTTAAAACTTGATGCACGTCACATTTCATACTCTTATATATTGCTTCATCGCTATGAATTGGATAATTTAAACAAATATTATATAGGAAAAACGAATAACGCGTATGAAAAATTTATATAAAAGCATAACAATAGTTTTGATTTTTTTAAAGGCTTCCTTTATTTCTGCTCAAGTACTTACTGCAACAGGTATAGGCTATGGGCTAACTAAAGATGCTGCTATTGAGCAGGCAAAAAGAGATGCCGTTGAGCAGGGGCTTGGGGCCTACATGACATCAAATACTACGGTTACCTCTACATCTATCGAGGATAATATCTATTCCAAAGCTCAAGGATTTGTAAAAACTTTTAAGGTAACCAAGGAATCTAAGGGCCCAGATGGGAATTTTGAGATCACGATCGAAGCGCAGGTCACCGATATGATCGATCAAGTGATGGCAGATGAGGCGGCTTTCCAAACGTTGCTTAATTCAATGAATCGTCCCAAGATCATCTTTTTGGTCAAAGAACAGAATTTGATAGATAATATGGAGACCAATTTTGCTGAAACACAATTATTATCTATGTTCTATAATAAAGGATTTGATGTAGTGGATAGACAATTGGTTCAAGGCTTTAAAGGCCAAGGGGATTACACTGCTGCTCTTGATGGCGATGTTTCTGCGGCTGCCAAGATTGCTTCACAATTAGGCGCAGAGGTGATCGTAATTGGCACTGCAAAGATATCTTCAGGTGGAAAATTCTATAATATGTTTTCTGGGCAGGCAGTAGCCAACGGGAAAATCGTTCGCACCGATACCGGAGAGATCCTTGCCGTTGTACCTGGGGCTAGAGGAAAGAAACCGCATATATCCGAATCTACAGCTGGAACGCTGGCTGCAAATCAAGCAGCAGAAGAATTAGGGAATAGCATCATATCTCAGCTTATTACTAAGTGGAGTACACAACAATCAAACTTTACTAAGATTTTTGTAGTCCTAAAAGGGGCTGATTTTATGTCTTATACCACTTTTGAGTCTTTTTTAAAAGCACAGACCGTTTCTGGAATCAGAAATGCATATGCCAAGAGTTTAAATGATGGTATTGCAGAATATGAAGTGGAATTTGAAGGAAAATCACAAGCCTTAGCAATGGGCCTATCAAGGACCACACCGGATGGCTTAAATATTAAAGTAACGGGCTTAAGCGGTAATCGTATTACTGCAGAAGTAGTCCAATAATGAGGTATTTTATGAAAAGATATATATGCAGTATGATTGCAATGCTCACTCTTGCTTCATCGCAAGGCGTGGTCAATCAAATGGAAAAAGGGAGCATTAATTATTCCGATCGAACTATTTCTGCTATTGGAATAGGGTTTGTTCCTATTAATGCTGTCAATGCAGGGATGGCTAGACGATTGGCCTTAAGAACGGCAAAGCAAGATGCGCTTAGACAGTTGATCGAGATTGTCAATGGGGTTACTTTAACCAGCGAAACAACCATGAGTGGAGCGATGGTAGATGATATGATTAGCACTAAGGTTCAAGGGTTTATTCGTGGAGCAAGACAGGTAGGTCAGCCTAAATATTTAAGCGATACCTCTATCGAGGTTGAGTATTCTGTTTCGATGAACGGCATCTCAGATATTGTTTTACCTCCTGCTAATATCGCTGGAGCGAGTCCTGCGACTAGCTCAACAACGCCTGCCGCAGCATCAGCTCCCACTACAGGCAGTGTAACAGGAGTGATTATTGATGCTAGAGGATTGAATGCGAGGCCAGCAATGGCACCGCGGATTTTAGATCAGCAAGGTTCGGCGGTGTATGGTCCTGGAAAATATAGTAGAGAATATGCAGTGACCAATGGAGTGGTTGGATATTCTAAAACGCTTGAATCTGCGCAAAAAGACCCTAGGGTAATGGGAAATCCATTAGTATTAAAAGGAATTGCAACAGCTGGTGCCAATAGAACAGATATTACGATAAGTAATGCAGACGTATCTAAGCTTGATAGTGCGAATCGTAGTTATAATGTATTGCAGGATTGTCGAGTATTGATATTGCTTGACTGAAGTTGGGTATGCTAATTATGAATTACATAAAAATATTATCACTAGTTTCATTTTTTATTGCTTCTGTCCTCTCAGGACAGCAAGCCGCAAAGACCCCGGGTATGGATAGCGCGGATAATAACGATTTGCAAGTTGGTGATATTGCTCCTTCTTGGGCACTAATGTATTCTCCTGGAAAATTTGAATTTTTAAAAAATTGGGCAGAAGTTGATACCTCTGGAGCAAAATTAAGAAAATTCATGTCTCAACCTGATAAACATGTGGTATTGATGAGTTTTTTTGCTACCTGGTGTCAGCCTTGTATGAAGGAACTCCCTATTTTAGAAGATGTTTATCAAAAATATAAGGATGGAAGAATAAAGTTTTTCTTGGTGGACATCACCGAGGCAACACGGAATAATCCAGGGTATGAGAACATGCCAAAAGCTGGTCCTTTTTTAAGGGAAAAAGGAGTGACCATGCAGATTCTTTATGATACTCGCGGAAAGACTATGGAGCGTTATAATGCGCAGACATTGCCAAGATTATTTGTAATGGACGGAAATCGCATGTTGACATTTATGCGAAGGGGATTTCACGAGGGTGAAGAAGAAAAGTTCAACAAGGAGCTATCTGCTGAGATTGAACGACTATTGTCGCAGCTTCCACCATCGCAAAACTAGAATACTGAACTTTAATCAAGCTGACTCTATCTAAATAGGTCGGTATAAAAAAAGAGCGTAAAGATGAGTAAAATTACATCGAATATTTTATTATCCATTTTTTTCTTTTCTACTTTAATGGGCCAAGGAGTGACAGATGGCAAAACCACTGTCGCTATTTTGGACTTTGAAGGACGTGGGATTAGTCAAATGGAGTCGGCAACACTTACGGATAGATTGCAAAGCGAGATGGTCAATACCAATGCCATCATTATGGTAGAGCGGAATCAAATGGAAGAGATCTTGAACGAGCAAGGATTTCAACAGTCTGGGTGTACTTCTGCTGAATGCGCTGCTGAGGTTGGAGCGTTATTAGGAGTACAAAATATGGTCTCAGGTTCGTTCGGACTTTTAGGCAATACCTACACCATTGATGCAAAAATGTTCTCTGTGGAGACCGGGGCGACTATTCGTTCGGTTAGTAAGACCTATAAAGGAGATGTAGACAATTTGTTAACGGTCATTGAGGTAGTTGCATGGGAGATAGTTGGACTAAAAGCTCCGCAAGATAAGCTTGATATNCTNGCTGCTGCAGACCCTGCTATCGCAAAAGCACCTCCGNNAAGNNAAANAAGAGGAATGAAGAAAGGTACACGAAGATTGCTAATAGCAGCCGCTCTTCTAGGAGGGGGTGGATATTACTTATATTCAACTGATTTCTTTTTGCCTGAACTTCCAGAACCACCACAAGTACCGGAGGGCTAGATCATGAGAAAAATATTATTAGCCTTTCTTTCTGTTGTTTCTTTTTCATTTGCCCAAACTCCAAATGTTTATTGGGTCGATGTTCATAATGGAGATGATACCAATAACGGTTTGACCTCTGCCACTGCATTTAAAACGATTCAGCATATTTTTTCTAATACCAGCAGCTTGTTTTCCTCTAATGTAGATACGATCAAGGTGATGCCAAGTGTTACTTCATCAAATTCTAGCGGATATTACGATTTTGGCGATAATGAGATTTATCTATCTAATTCTTCATCTAATTCGAGAAATTTTGTGATGATAGGCATCTCTGGCGCTGATAGTACTATTTTTGATGCAGAAAGCAAAAATAGACATTTTAGATTTTATGGCTCTCAAAGCTCAAATACTATAATTCAAGGAATAACCTTTAAAAATGGATTTAACGAATACAATGGGGGATCAATCTATTTTTCACAAGGAAATATATCATTTAAGTCTTGCGTTTTTGAAGGAAATAAATCTAGAAATAGCGGTGGCGCGCTTGAAATTAGTGGCAATTCTAGCCCAAGCTTTGAATCATGTATTTTCAGAAATAATTATCTTGAAAGTACTGATAATAGTGGCAGTAGGGGTGGCGCAATTAATGTCGAACAACCTTATTCTGATTTCACTAAAAATAATCCAATAAACATAGTTAATACAAAATTTATATCTAACTATATCAAATCTAAGAATAGTGCTTTTGGAGGATCTGTTTCAACTAATAGAGCATCTCAGTTTACAAATTGTGTTTTTATTAAAAATCATGCGACTGGAAACACAGATGACTCTGGCGATTACGATGAGGCAATAGGCGGAGCAATTTATGCCGATAATACATGGTGGAATGGCAGTCAGAGCGTTGGAATGAATATGTATATAGTCAACTCTACTTTTGACGGAAATTATATAAAAGTTGTAACTGATGATAAAATCAATACTCTTTGGGGATCAACGATCAGCTATGGTAGATGGAACAGCAATGTAAGCCCAACTGCAAAGACATTTATATATAATTCAATCATAAGAAATTCAAAGATTTTTACTAAAAGCAGCACCTTTACAAATGATTCAAACAGCGATAGAGGAGATCTTCTGGGCACTGGAAATAGTGAAGGGTATAAATTAATCACTGATTATAATAATATAGAAGATGCAACCGCAGAATCTTGGGCTGGGGATTATACCTATGATACTGAAGTAGGCTATAAGGATACTGCAAATGGAGATTATAGTTTGGTAGATGGTAGTCCCATGATCGGCTTAGGCAGCGCAACATGGTCTGATGAAGACCTGACCGCACCCACCAAGGATATTCTTGGCGTGACTCGCGGTTCTAGTCCAGATCTGGGAGCATATGAGAATGCATTGAATGCACCCAATGCGCCCTTACCTGTTAGCGGACTATCTGTTGTAGCAATTACAAGCGGAGCTAAGCTGAATTGGAATAAAAATAAAACTAGCTTAACCAGTAGCGCACTAGCATCTAATATTGAATATCAGATTCAAAAAGATTCCTCTGGGGTTAAGACCACTTTTACCACATCAGATACTGCTTATACGTTTTCTAATTTAAAAAATGGTAAAACCTATATCCTTACTGTAAGCGCTAAAGATACGCAATCAGGTAACGTTGGGATTTCTTCTAAGGCATTTACTATTTCTCCAAGATATTTAGGCCCAAAATGGTATGTTGGGGCTGGTAGCGACGGCACCGCGAAGTCATCACAATCCTCTGATCTGGAATGGGGCAGCAAAACTTCACCGATCAATAATCTTTCCACGGCGCTTGAAGTATATGCAAGTGGTGATACGATCGTTATGATGAAAGGAACGCATACGGGAAGCAGTAATCGTGGGATCACCATTCCAAATAATAAGAAACCTTTTGTTTTGACAGGTGACCTAGACCATCCGGCGTCTGAAACTATTTTAGATGCTAATTACCGCGATAGGCATTTTATTTTTGATGGAGAACAGGATTCAACTTGGGTCATTCAACGTGTTACATTATATAGAGGAAAAGCTTCTGGAAGCAATTGGAACTCTACGGGAGGATCGGTACGCTTAAATGGGTCAAGTAGTCCCTTTTTCAAAGAAGTGATCTTTAGCGAAAATATCGATGAGACCAATCAATACCGAAATGGCGCTGCCATTCGAGTTACAGATCAAGCACGATTGCTAGTAGAAAAATGTACTTTTATAAAAAATGAGGTCACATCATTAGATAATAGCGGTTCAGGTGGAGCGATAAATATTGAGTCAGCTCCAATTAATAAAAAGCATTATATCAACGCATCTATATTTAATGGGAATCGAGTGCGTGCGACCTATCAAGTGAAAGGTGCGGCTATATATACAAATTATGCAATTGATATCACTAATTCAGTATTTATAAATAACTCTCTTAAAAGTGATGAAAGTGACGCATATGGAACCATAGCCTATGAAGGCCCAGGAATTATAAAGACAAATAATGGCAACAGGGATGGAACTGATATTTATTCTATTAATAATACGATAGCTAATAATCATGCCAATACGCGTAGCGGTTATAATCCAATTTCAGGGATTTTTTATTGCGATTGGGAGCCAGGTTCAGGTCAAAAATCAAGCACTTTCTATGCTTTTAATAATATTATTTATGGGAATAAAACCAATGGTGCNATAGATGATTATCAAGTTGAAGCGCACTGTGGAGGGCCTGTGATCAGAGCGGATTATAATAATATTCAAGGGCTTGCAGCGATAACAAACGCTGGCAATAATTCTAATTCAGGAATTACTAATTTTGATTTTTCTTCTGATATAGAACCTGCCTTTAAAGATTCTGCTAATGGCAATTTTTCTCTGGATAACAAATCATTGATGATAGGCTCAGGTATTGCAAATTGGAGCGATTGGGGAGTTTCCGCACCAGCAACTGATCTTTTAGGGATTGCAAGGCCTAACCCCGCAGGGTCAAATCCTGATTTGGGCGCTTATGAGAATAGTTTGGCAAAATCACCGTATCCGCCTAAAGTTTCTGGTTTAGTGGCCAAAGGAGGAAGCGGTCAGGTGACATTGAATTGGAGTGCACTATCCGAAGCAGATTCAGTGTATAAGATTTATATGTCCACACAAGCCTTCACAGAGAGTAGCTCTACATTGCTTGATACTACTTCCAGCTTAGAATTCACTAAAACTGGATTGAATAATGCCATTCGATATTACTTCAGAGTGACTGGGGTCAATAAGCAAGGGTATGAAGGAACAGCATCGGCGATAGATATTACTCCGACTTTTAGTGGTCCAGTATGGTTTGTCAGTAAACAAGGGAATGATAAAAGTGGGGAAGGTAGTCAGGGAAGCCCGTTTGCTACTATTACGCATGCGGTGGATCATGCCAATGAGGGTGACACTGTTATTGTCAAAGCGGGAACCTATCAGAATGAGGAAATAGAAATTGAAGGGCATACGAATAAGAATATTGTTCTAATGTCAGAAAGCGGATCTTCTCAAACGATCATCGATGCGCAAAATTCAGGCAATCCCATTATGAAATTTTTAAATGACAATTCACAGGCTGCATTGATCGGTATAGATTCTACCTTTCAGGTGATCGGGTTTACGTTTACCAATTCCAACCAAGCAGCAGTTACTATTGATAATGTCTATAGCGGAGGTAATGCCTATGTTCCTTTGCGTCCTAAATTCAAAAATTGTGTATTTATTAATAATCAAAACTATATTAATGGATTAAATGGTGGCGCAGTTGTAATTGGTCAAGCGAGCCCAATATTTGAAAATTGTATTTTTGATAATAATTTATCTGCAAGAGGGGGAGCTGTTTCTATCTACTCTGAACCTCGCGAGAATATTTCTAACGCCGTGCAGCGCTCCCATTTCAGAAATTGTACTTTTAAGAATAATAAAGCGATATCTCTTGGAGGTAACTCAGGCGAACCGTATGGAGGAGCAATAGCAATTCAGGAATGGGCCACAGCAACGATNGTAGATTGTGTTTTTGATAGTAATTTAGTCGAGACCGATATGAATAGTCAGCAANCAGGTTCAGGTGGNGCTATATATACTACTGGGGCATTTTCTCATATGGTCCCTCTTGATTCAAATTATGTGATAATAGATAGAAGTATCATTAAAAATAATAGGGTAAGGGCTATTGCAAATGGTTATGGCGGCGGTCTTGTAATGCGCAAGCCAGCGCGGATCACTAATTCGCTGATCATCAATAATACTCTTACCAATGCTAATGCTACTTCCTATCAAACNCGAGGNGGTGCGGTCTATCTTGAGCTTTGGGAAATAGGATTTAATAATATAACTTCTGCATCAGCTCAAGAGTTCATCAATAATACGGTGATCGGCAATCAAATTGTAACCTTTAGTGGTAATAAGGGAGAAGGTGGTGGAATAGCTATCGAAGGGGCAAGTGCCTCATCTTTTTGGATGTTCAATAATATTATCGGAGGGAATATAAGCTGTAATCAAGCTTTCTGTGAGGAAGATGTAGATTCAAATCTGCGATATTTTCCAGGATTTGGTAGCCCAATGGGGATGATTGCAAATAATAATATTCAATATGGATCAAGAGACAATAGAGACTGGTGGAATGATAAGAATTTTTATGATGAGGCTCCTGGATTTGTAGATTCGACTCAACAGAATTATCAACTCTATGATGGCAGTCCTATGCTCGGTGCGGGTATAGCTAGCATGGGTACTGGATTGACCATGGTAAAGGCACCTAAGACCGACCTATTGGGCAATCGAAGACCAAATCCATCAGGATCAAATCCCGATCTAGGCGCCTATGAGAATGCATTGGCAGAGTCACCCTACCCTGGTAGGGTTGCAAATCTTTTTGGTTTTCCTGGTAGCAAAAGCGCCAATTTGATCTGGTCCCCAGATACTTCTAAGGATTTCAAACAGTATCATATCTATCAATCTACTAATAAAGTCTTTAGCTCTTCATTAGATACGTTAGCCTCTACAGCTGATACTACTTATTCAGCGATCGGGCTGTTAAATGGTCAAGAATATCATTTTTGGGTTACAGCAGTAGATACCAATGGCTTTGAAGGTCTTCCCTCAAATATTGCCTCTGTTGTTCCATTGTTCAATGGTCCAAATTGGTGGGTGGACCCATCAGTGGGTGGATCAGGAGATTTTGGACCAATAGGGGACGGTAGCTTCTCTGATCCATTTAAATTTTTGACCGATGCTTTTAGAGTAGTGAATTCAGGAGATACGCTGAAGCTTAAATCAGGAATTTATGATGAAGGGTTTGATTTGTTAGGAGAAGATGAAGGTATAACCGGTCGTGATAATGGAGGTGAGTTTAATAATATTAAATCAATAACTATCATTGGTGTTGATGGTGCCGATCAAACCGTCCTTCAGGGGAATTTCAGCAACAGGTTCTTCAGGTTTGAAGAAATGGATAAGATTGCCATTCGCGGTCTAACCTTTAGAGATGGATTTGATGAATCTACTGGCGGAGCTATCTTTATGGATAATATTGATTCGGTATCTATTTCTAATTCAGTATTCCTTAAAAATTCTGCCAAGAATCATGGTGGAGCTATTCAATTAAGCCGTGTTGATCATGCTTTATTCAATAATGTTAATTTTATTGAGAATCATATAACCGCTGAACAGGAAGGAACCTCAATTAATGGAGGAGCGATCTCTACACATAACATGAGCAGTGATTTTACTGATAATATTTATCAGATCGTGTTTATGAATTCTCTTTTTGAAGACAATCATTTGCATTCCACTGCTAATAATATTTATGCTAGTGGCGGAGCAGTAGTGGTCTCTCAAAACATTCATGCAGTTTTTAATAATACTATCTTTCGATCAAACTATATCAATGCTACTGGAGCAAATTCAGGATCAGAGGCAGCGGCAGTAAAATTTTCTAATTATACACCAACCAGCTGGGATTCATATCCAAAAAGCGTTTTTGAGGGGTGCTTATTTGAAGAAAACTATGTACAGGATTCGGGAAATCAATCTTCTACATTGCTGATATCAACCGCAGTAAAAACTCTAATTCGAAATAGCTTGATCATCAATAATAGTTCACAAGCTGCCCAATCTCTTTTTAGAGCAGACCCTGGGTATGATAATAATGGCAATGGTGCAGATTTTCGTTTTCAAAATAATACTATCTATGGCAATAATTCTCAAGAGTTTATGCACGCATGGGGTTTTGGGGCTAAGATCGAATTTGTTAACAATATTATTTGGCAGAATAATACCCAGAATAATAGTAGCAATAATATTGCATATGCCGAGCAAGAGGGTGTCACCATTACTATGAATAATAATATCATGGTATCTAAATTCATTCAAGATGGCAGACCAGGTTTTAGCCATTCTGATAATATTGATCAAAGTCCAAAGTTTCGCAATGCAGGAAATAAGGATTTTCGTTTGCAAGCTAATAGTCCTGGTATCGACAAGGGCCAATTGAACAATAATCTTGTGTATGATTATCGAGGATATTACCGGGTGGGGATACCGGACATCGGCGCTTTAGAAGCTGGTGCTAGCAAATATATTTTAGCGATCAATGACGATATTGACAACAAGACAATTTTGCCTTTAGAAAATTCAGATAAGAATTTTATTAAGGTCAATCGTCAGCAAACTTTGAATTATACGATCGTCACTAAAGATATTGATGGTAATCAAGTCAATAGCAATGAGAGCGTTTCATGGAATATCTTCCCATCGCAAAAATATGTGAGCCTAGTTGAGGGAGACGCTAATACCTCAGGAGGCGATGCAACGGCCTCATTTCAGGTCACCTCTCAATTCAAAGGAGTCGGTTTTCGCTTTAGGATCGAAGCTGAAGTAGGCGACGCGATATTGCGTTCAAATTTATATGTTATAGAGGAGCTGAAAACTGGCGCTCCCCCACCGGTGCCAACATTAACGGTCACTCCGAGCTATTGGACTAATAACCCAGATTTTAAAATNAATTGGAGCACACCCAATTGGTCTGAAGATCGGGAGTTATTGGGAGCTATTGTGGATATTTCAGATGGTATTAGCTCTTATAATGAATTTGTTTCCTTTCCGCAAAGTGGACCCTTAACTGAGTATGAGTTCACTNTTCCAGAAGCTGGAAANTTCGATGCCAGGTTGTGGTTAGTGGANGAGTATGGGAATGAATCCGCTGATAGTTCTCGCAGTGTTGATGCGCTTTTTGATAATATACATCCAGAAAAATTTGGCTTATTGTATCCAAGGTCATATATGCCTGAAAATGGCGATATTGAATATGCTTATGATTCTGAGTATCCATTCTTTGAATGGGAAGATAGGGGAGATTTCCCATCTGGTATCAGATCTTGGACCATTTGGATTCGCGATCAGGGGACTAACAATGTTCGAATCTACAACACTTATGAATCAGGCAAGATTGAGTACAATGAATATGGCCATGTGGATGGCAGGGATACTACTTTAGAAGCTTTAAACGATGGTTATTATGATTGGTGGGTGGAAGCTGTAGATTATGCAGGGCAAGTTACTGAATCCGATACAGCCTTTTTTGGTGTGGATATATCAGCGCCTGAGATCGTTCATGATAATCCCCTTTTTCAAATAGATGAAGGGACCACATCGCCAACTATCACTGCAGAATTCTTTGATTATGCATCGGGAGTAAAAGAGGCTTATCTCTATTACCGGCGTTCAGGTTCTGGTTCGGGATTCATCAAGGAGGATCTAATTAATGATTCTTTTAATATTCCTGGGTCGGATATTCGATCTCAAGGAGTTGAATATTTTATTGAATCAATGGATAACGTTGGCAATTACGGTAGATGGCCTACAGATTATGATGGTAGAATGATACACTCTGTTCAGGTAATTGGAGATTCTCCATTGACCTTTACAGTAGATAACCTAGGCGGCAATGATGAATCGGCATATCAGTTATTCTCTTTCCCTTATAATATTCAAGATCCGTTGAGCAATATCTTGGTTACGATGGAAAGCTTAGGGTATCCTGATTTCAATTTGAAGTATTGGAGATTATGGGGATATAATGGAGGCGGCTATGATGAGATCACTGATGCATCTTACCCTATGCAAATGGGAGAAGCATATTTTCTCATCTATAATAAAGATAAAATCACTACGCAGCCTGCTTTTGATTTTGGATCGGGGTATCCATCTACATTAACTGACCCTCCCTTTGAAATATATGTTCAACCTTCAGAATGGAAATTCTTTGGCTTGCCTTATGATTTTGATATTTCTTTGAGCAATATATATACAGACGATGGTGAGCATATTGAGGATGTGGGTTCGGTATGGACCTGGAATAATGGTGATTGGGTGTACCCAGGATCAAATCTTCAGCCATGGAAAGGATATATCTACAAACCAGTATCTGCGAATCGTATCATGGTTGATGGCAGAGGAAATGAGTTTGCATCAATGGCTACGAGAAAGATGGATCCTACTACGATTCCATTGCAGGCAGATGAATGGGTCATTGATATAGTTGCTTCTAGCAGTGGAATGAAAGATGAAAATAATTCTGTTGGGGTTCGCCATATTGCTGAAGATGGTTTTGACAAACTAGATGAATTTGAACCGCCAGCGGTATCAGGAAAAGTAGCGATACGTATAGATAACCGTGATCGAGAAGGATTCCCAGATCTGTATGCTATTGATATTAGGAAACCTTCTGAAGAAGGTCAATTTTGGGATCTCCAAGTGCTTGCACCTACCAATGGATTGCGAACCTATATTACTTTTGAAGGTCTAGGTTATGTCCCGGAGGAGTATGACATGTTCCTTATCAATAAGACCAATCGCCAAGCATTGAGTCTTGACATTGAAAGTACTTATCAGATCGCGAATTCAGGTTCAGATGGAGATGGATATATTAAACAGGACCTAAGGCTAGTGATCGGAACACGTGATTTTGTCAATGAGAATAATGATGGCGTCAATCTTTATCCAGACGCCTTTACTTTAAGTCAGAATTATCCTAACCCATTCAATCCACAAACATCGATCAGGTTGAGCTTGCAAGAGGATGCGCGCGTTGATCTTGTAGTGTATGATCTTACAGGAAAGCAGATCACTCGATTGGTATCTGGGAAAGAGCATTCAGCGGGTTATTATAATTTCATTTGGAATGGGAAGAACGAACTTGGAACTAGAGTTTCTTCAGGTGTGTATCTGTACCATGCTTTAGTTAGAGACAGTAATGGTAAAGTGGTATTGAATAAGACCAGAAAGATGATATTGTTAAAATAGCATGATAAGGTCTTTACCTATAAAGACCCTTTTCCTATTTTTTTTCATTATCTCTTCAGGGTCTGCTCAAAAGAAAAGCCGATATTATGCTAAGCCCACACTGGCGGTGATGAATTTTGATAGTTCAGGGATCTCTGATGATACCTACACTTTTCTTTATAATAAATTTTGGTATGACCTTGATAGTATCGGGGTCTTTATCATGGTGGAGCAGCACCAGGTATATGATATATTAGAAAAATATCAATACGATAGGCCTGAATGCACTACAAAGGCTTGCGCAATAGAGATGGGGAGATTGGTTGGTATTCAGAATGTGATCATTGGCTCTTTCTTTAGATCGGGGGATTCAAGTAGCGTCAAAACCGAAATTATTATTGTAGACGAAGATTCTATCAAACATAGTAGTAGCGGTAGCCATGTAGGTGAAATTGACGGTCTTATTCCGCATGTGCAAATCGCTGCTTTACGACTTTCTGGCATTGAGCCCTCTGATCGTTTATTGATAAAGGCTGGATTATTAGAGTTGGAAAAATCTGAGAATAGATTTTTTGCATTAATTAGAAAATTGATAGTAAAGGCTCAGCAATTATTTTTTCGCAAAGAAGAAAAAGAAGAATGAGCTGGAACTACTTCCTTATTCTAATTGAAAAAATAGCATAGAGCGCAATGATCGCTAGAGCAATAACGATTAGCGAAGGGTAGAAACCCTCTTTTTCTTTGATCGCCCTTTGAATTTTTTCAAATGACTTTATTTCCTGTTTCTTTTTTTCATTAGAGGCAATTACTTGCTTTTCTTGTTTAGATAATTGAGCATTTATTGTTTGNGGTGAATCCANAAGCGATGATAATGAAAAATTCCATGTTGCTTTATTATTATAATGAAAGATATTGNTTTTAGAGGTATTTCCGCTAATTATCTGATAAGGGAAGTGCACAGTAAAAGTTGCTTTGTACATGGATAATAGCGCCTCAAAAGTCTTGAAGTATGAATTCTTTTTTAATGAATTGAATTCTTCTTTTTTAAGGCTGTTTATTTTTCTTTCGAATATCATTTCATCCTCATTGATGGATTTGAATGAAATATCAAAGGGGGTTAAACGCTTGGAGATCTTAATTCCATATCGATCCAGTGAATATAGTCCTTCATTTAGAGAATTTGACGATTCAAATGCAAGATCAGCCTGTAAGCGAATTGAGCCTCCTTTTTCAAANAGATCCATCTTTTCATATTTGAGCCCATCAATATCATTGATGAATTCTTTAATAGTATCCNTGACAATATCTANGTTTTCTATNAATATATTAATATTGTTCACATATCTAGTTAATTCACTAGAAAGGGATAAAAGGTTTTTATCTACACTAGCTGTGATAGANANTTTTCCTGNCCCATCCTCATTTATCCACATTGTTTCAGANTATTCNATACAACTACAAAGATATAAGGATAATAAGATNATTTTATAGCGTCTCATTATACCCTTATTAAAAGCTGCATGGTATTTTGCANTATTTTATNGTAAATATTATTCATAACCTGTTGCCAAACGAACGTTATAAACGTTATCTTTTATGTAACAAATAATCAACAATTGATGACTTTAATTCTAAAGAATTTATATACACTAACNCTTAGTTTTTTTGTTTTAATCTTAATTGCGTTACCATCCCATTCTTTCGCACAAAAAGAATTTGGGAAGATCTCTCTTCCTNTAGGAAGGGTTCAAGTGCAAAAAGGAGGAGCGGGAGAATTTAAAAGAGCGATGCCTAAAATGTCTATTCAGGAAAAGGACATTATCAAGACNTTGGCTAAGTCTCGATGTGAAATCACGCTTGTAGGTGGTGGAAAANTGCGTATTGGTGAGAATTCTGAACTTGAGATTACTGAAGCCAACGTCAAGCCAATGGAAAAGAATTTTGGAGCAACGCTAAAAAAGGGCGATGCATGGGTTGCTGCTAAAGCTGCTTTTGGTGAAAAAAAGAATGTAGCAGTCAGAACACCAACGGCCGTAGCAGCGATTAGAGGAACCAAATACAGAGCAAAAGCAGGTGCAGATGAAAGCTCAGTTTTGGTATATGAA
The DNA here is from genome assembly GCA_002171295.2 of Flavobacteriaceae bacterium TMED121. Taxonomy (GTDB): domain Bacteria; phylum Bacteroidota; class Bacteroidia; order Flavobacteriales; family Flavobacteriaceae; genus UBA8316. Next base: position 3,143 of record NHFW02000008.1, on the reverse strand, counting down.
GGAAAGGTGGATGTGAATGCGGCAAAGAATGTCAATGAAGCGCGAGATGCGCAAAGAAAGCAAGGTTTTCAGCCTCAAGGNGGAGCCCCAAGATTTAAATTAGGCCCTGTAACAGAAATTCAAGCGCCAACACAAGTAGCAGGTCCATATGAGGTTTCATTGGAGGATTGGGTTAGCTTAGTTGAAGGTATGCAGATCAATGTGAGAAAAGATGGAAAATATTCTATGTTTAAATTTGACCAAGATCAAGATGCTGGTCTGGATTTTGTCAAGTGGAATAAGGAGCTAGATGCNCAAGATGGGAAGTAATCATTGAAGAAGATTTTAGAGAAAATAGAGGACTTAAGTATTGAGTCCTCTTTTAGTATACTAAAAGACTTGTTTAAGCGTGTGAGCGCTGGCTTAGTGATTGGTATTATAGTTTCTATANTTTTTGGATGGGNCTCCTATGAAATTCCTATCATACAAAGATTATTGGATNGATATGAATTTNTATCTTATGATGCTAGAATTCGCGCTAGAACAGCACCCGTTGAAGAAGGAACTATTGAAGATGTGGTCATTATTGATATAGATGAACTTTCCATTTCTCCAANGGAAGATGGGGGNNTAGGAAGATATCAGAATTGGCCTCAAGCCTATCATGGACAATTGATAGAGACAGTGTCTTCGGGGAATCCCTCTGCTATTCTCTTTGATATAATCTTTGATAAAGAAAATACATATAATTTCGACCTAGTAAATGCTATTGTTTCTGAAAGTAGGCCAGATAATAGCGCCCTAGCTGATGCAACGGATCAGTTTTTAATAAGCAATGATCCCAATAAGTTTGTNAATGCTACTCGGAATTCACAAAATACGTACCACGGNATGGTTTTTGANCAAGAAGACACTNTGAAGTTTTTATATAAAATGGAAACAGAGCCTGAAGGATATACAAATTTTGAAAATCATATTATTTATGGGATCCCAAAAGAAGTAAGAGCCAAACTCCCAACTGGAGAAAGAATTGGGAATTCTCATTTAGAGTTACTCTCTGCATCGGCAAGAACAGGATCTCCTAATTTTCCCCAAGATGATGATGGAGTAACTAGAAGAGCCCCAACGGCATTTTATTTTGAAGGCCCAGANCACGTTTATCCTAGTTTAGTTATGTCAGCTNCAATGGATATCTTAGGAATCAAAAGAGATGGCGGTCTTGATTATGATTTTGATATGAATGTTCTTCGACTTATTGATACCACTGAAACAGTGGTTAGAGAGATTCCTATAGATGATCAGGGTAGAATGTATGTGAATTTNTGGGGCCCGGCTTTTGCTTTTACTTATTTACCTTATATGTATTGTATGGANCCAGATATGTTGCCACCTGAATATTGGGATGGACAGGTTGCGATTATTGGCACCTCTGCTGCTGGATTATTTGATCTAAGAAATACCCCGGTATTAGAAACCTTCCCAGGAGTTGAGATTCATGCAAATGTTATGCAGAGCTTGCTAAAAAATGAATTTATATCTAAGAAAACGCCATCAGAAACCTTTTTTACAATTCTTTTAATTTGTTTGATAATGGGTGCGATGATCAGTTTTCCCAAAAAACCACTTTTTGCTATTCCTATCCCTTTGCTAGGTGTAGTGGGCTGGATAATTTATACGTATTCCCAGTTTTTTAATACTTTGGTTATGTGGGAGATCATTCGTCCTNTCTTTTCTATGGGATTTACTTTTGGTGGAATTTTTCTCTATAATTATTTTGGCGCAGAAAAAGATAAACGTTTTTTGAAAAATACGTTCAGTACTTACATCTCCCCAGAGCTTATCGATCAAATGTACGAAGCAAAAGAACANCCNTCTTTAGGAGGNGAAGAAGGATATCATACTGCATTTTTTACCGATATTCAGAGTTTTTCAGGGTTCTCAGAAAAATTATCTGCTCCTGATTTGGTTGAACTTCTAAATGACTATTTAACTGAAATGACAGATATTCTATTAAATACTAAAGGAACATTGGATAAATATATTGGCGATGCNATCGTAGCTTTNTATGGCGCTCCGGCCCCAGTTGATGATCATGAGTATTGGGCTTGNTTGACAGCCATAAAGATGCAAGATAGATTAGCAGAATTAAGAACNAAATGGCAAGATGAAGGCGATAGNTGGCCTGAGATCGTTCATAATATGCAAAATCGTATTGGNATNAATACGGGAAANTTGGTNACCGGNAATATGGGCTCTACTATGAGAATGAACTATACTATGATGGGAGATACGGTAAACCTAGCGGCTAGATTGGAAGCGTCCGCAAAACAGTATGGCGTTTATATTCAAGTAGCTGANGAGACATATAANGCTTGTAAAGATAAATTTATTTGGCGTGATCTTGATTATGTAATTGTCATGGGTAAGACCGAGCCTGCCCAAGTGTTTGAATTAATTTCTGAAAATGGAAATCTACCACCCGGATATGATAAAATACTTCCTGCTTATCATGAGGCTTTAAAGCTTTATCGCAATCAAGATTGGGCAAAAGCAATAGAGGCNTTTAAGGAGTCNGATAAGCTAGAAGATATGTTNCCTGGAAGAAANACCAANCCTAGCCAGATTTATATTCCTAGATGTGAACATTATAAANAAAACCCTCCTGGGGATAATTGGGACGGATCTTGGTCGTTAACAAAAAAATAAGAAATATAAATTTATGAGTCTCCCCTTTTTTTCAGCAGAAGAAGTTTTATCTTCTGTATCGATGAAAAATGCGATAGAAGCAATGGAGGATGCATTTGTTTCTCTTTCTGATGGAACGGCAATAATACCTAATAGAATCAATATTTCCATTCCAGATAAAAAAGCTTTTCATCTTTCTATGCCAGCATATATTATAGGCGGGGAATATATAACNGTCAAGCTAGTCAATATTCATTTAAANAANCCTCAATTAAATCTGCCTTTGATCAATGGCGTGATTGTGGTAATGGACTCCGATCGCGGGGATACTATTGCGCTTATTGAAGGGAAGAGTGTTACGGCATTACGGACAGGTGCTGCTTCAGGACTAGCCACTAAATTATTATCTAAACCGGACGCCACCACTGCCGTTATTTTTGGATCGGGAGTTCAAGCTGAGTATCAAATAAAAGCAATTC
>NHFW02000025.1 GCA_002171295.2 Flavobacteriaceae bacterium TMED121 | reverse complement strand
ATTAGCTATTTACTGGTTTCTCCTGATATGCATAAAACTCACCACCACTACAGATTGCCTTATACTGATAAAAATTATGGTAATATTTTTTCTGTATGGGATAGGTTATTTGGAACATATGCAGAATTTGACCGGGATAATATCGTTTATGGAGTGGATGTATTTCCAGATGAGAAAAAAAATAACGAAATCGGGAGTTTATTAAAACAGCCATTTGAGAAATATCAAAGACCAACTATGAGTCAAACAGACTGACTTAACTTTTCTAAGATTGTGGTGATTGATGAAATTGAGTGTTTCGATTGATCTCCCGTTCTCATATCCTTAATCATAAATATATCATTTTTGATTTCCTCTGGACCTATCATTATGACAAATGGTATGTTTCGTTGATCAGCATAATTCATTTGCTTCTTTAATTTTACCTCCTTCGGATAAAACTCACATGGAATTCCTCGATCTCTAATTTGAGACAACTTTTTAAATGAAGACTCAGCAGCCTTATCACCAAAATTTAAAAACAAAAAATGGGACTGATTTTGAAGAGTTTCTGGGAACAAATTTAATTCCTCCAATACCATGTAAATTCGATCAAAACCAAAAGATATACCAAATCCGCTGGTATTTTTTAGTCCAAATAGATTAGTAAGATTATCATATCTACCCCCTGCACCAATAGAACCCATTTTTATATCCTTAGGTGGCATAACTTCCAAAATAAGACCCGTATAGTAATTTAAACCTCTAGCCAGGGTAAAATCAAAATCTAAGGTCACAACATCGATAGATTTCTCTGCTAATTGATAATAAACGAATTTTAATTCCTCAATACCCTGAATTGAAATGTCAATACCCGATAACGCATCTTCAATCTGAGAAATTTGAGATTTAAAGTCTCCGTTTAAAGATAAAAATGGTTTTAGTAGATCGATTGCTTTTTGTTCAAATCCTTTTTCTAATAATTCTTTTACAACTCCTTTCTCCCCTATTTTAGACAACTTATCTAATGCAACTGTAAAATCAATCAGCTGAGATTTTGCACCAATTAATTCTGCAATTCCAGCAAGAATCTTTCTGTGATTAATCTTTATATTAATTCCTTTTAAATTTAGCTTTGAAAAAACGCAGTCGTACAAGAGAATCCCCTCTACTTCTTGCCATAAAGATGGTTCTCCTACAACATCTGCATCGCATTGTAAAAACTCCTGAAACCTTCCATATTGTGGACGGTCAGCACGCCACACATTTTGAATTTGATATCTTCTAAAAGGAAATTTAATGTCATTTTGATTCTGAGCAACATAACGAGCAAATGGAACAGTTAGATCATAACGTAATGCTTTTTGAGATAATGAATTGGAAAACTTTAGAAGATTTCCACTTTCAAAAGCTTTGATATCAGCCTGGTTGATCTTTTCACCAGAATTTAAAATTTTAAAAATAAGACGATCACCTTCCTCACCATATTTTCCTAATAGCATCTCAGAACGTTCAAAAGAGGGAGTTTCTATTGGCTGAAAGCCAAAGGTATCAAAAGCACTTATCAACTTATCTTTCAAATAGTTCCGCTTGGCCAAAATCTCAGGAGAAAAGTCTCTAGTGCCTTTGGGTATATTTGGTTTAATTACTGACATTGAATTTGAAATATAACAAAGATCCTATAATTCTATTCATTTTGAAAGAAAACTTTTCAACTCATCGTATATAATACCATCTACAGCCACAGCACCCTTTTTTATAAGTTTAAAAATTTCTTTTTTAAAACCTGGACCAAAATCTCTAGAAGATTGAAAAACACTAACCCGATCATCTTTAATGTTTTTAATTAACCAATTTTTATGGTCTTCCTCAAAAAAAGAAGGACAATCTTTAGTTTGCTTGATTAAAATTAAATCAATTTTGTGATCTAAACATTTAAAAAGAAAGAGTAGTTGATCATTCCTATGTTCTAAATATTTAATTTTATCTAATACGTCATTCCAAACGATATCACTAAAAGTATCGAGCTTTTGATTTGTTAAATCCGGATTTTCAGACTTAATGAGGGACCACTTTTTCTTATCAATTGATTGAGCTGCCAAAAAACTAGAAAACTCCTTATGGAGGGCTTCAAATTGTTCTTTAGTTAGACGAGCGTATTCCATTTAACAGATTTCACAAAAAAACCCCACTAAAGGCGGGGTTAATTTATTAAGAAATTAAAACTACTTTTTCTCGGGAATAATATCAAAAGGATAATCAATAGAAACTTCGCGGTGTAATCTTATTTTTGCTGTGTAACTACCAAGTCTTTTAATTGTTTTACCAGGGACAGAAATCGCATTTTTATCCACATTATGACCTTTAGCTTTAAATTCTTTGACTAAATCTAACGAAGATACAGAACCGAATAGTTTGTCACCGCTAACTACCTTAGAAGGTATTTTAGTTACAATTTCAGCTAGTTCTTTACCCAATTTATTGGCTTCACTAACAATCTTCTTCTCCTTAAAAGCTTTTTGTTTTAGATTTTCTGCTAAAACCTTTTTGGCGGATACAGTTGCTAAAATTGCCTTTCCTTCAGGAATAAGAAAATTTCTTCCATAACCATTTTTGACTTTTACTAGATCGTCTTTAAAGCCTAGGTTTTCAACGTTTTGTTTCAAAATTAATTCCATCGACTTTAGTGTTTATTTTAATAAATCCCCTACATATGGCATCAAAGCGAGATGTCGGGCTCTTTTGACAGCAACTGATACCTTTCTCTGATATTTGAGCGACGTACCAGTAAGACGTCTTGGGAGAATCTTGCCTTGTTCGTTAACAAATTTTATAAGGAAATTAGGGTCCTTGTAATCTACATATTTTATACCTGAGCGCTTAAATCTACAATACTTTTTTTTGATATTAGTATCAATATTAAGTGGGGTCAAGTACCTGATTTGCCCTTCTTTTTTTCCACTAGATTGTTCTTCTATCTTTGACATAAATTATGCTTTAACTTTGGATAAATTTCTTTTTTTTCTCTTATCGGCCCATTCTAGGGCATGAATATCAAGTTTTACAGTTAAAAAACGCATTATTCTTTCATCTCTTCTAAACTCTACCTCAAGAGAATTGATTACCTCTGCATCTGATTCAAATTGAAGTAAATGATAAAACCCACTATTCTTGTTTTGAATAGGATAAGCAAGTTTCTTTAGCCCCCAATCCTCTTTGTGACTAACCTTAGACTTATTGCTCTCCAATAAAGACACATATTTTTTTACTGCTTCCTCTATCTGTTTATCAGATAGAACGGGATTTAGAATGAAAACAGTTTCATAATGATTCATACATATTTAATTTAGAANTGCAAAAATAATCTAATATTACNTCTAGACCAAAATAATCATCAANAAATAATTTGTNNAGTATANGTAGTAAATATTAATATGATTTTNAATAAGAAAAATGTCTTTAGTTAAATAACTAAAATTGATTAGTGAAAACAGGAAGAATTTAAAAATAAGTTTCTTGTACATTAATAGGGATCAACATTAACAGTTATTTTACAAGATCTAAACTGACNTACNGATTCAAAGCTTTTTATAGTACTTTGNATNANTTTTTTTAATTCATTTCTTGATTGATCCTTACCTATCTTAATAAGAATTTGCATATGATAACGATTCCTCAATCTTGCAATTGGTGGAAAAACAGGACCTAAAATTTCCCCTTTGTAAGACTGATTTAAAACATTAAAAATCCACTTAGAGGCTATCCTCACCTTTTCAACATCTCTGTGCTTAACAACCATTTTAATCAATCGGTAATATGGTGGATAATGATATTCAATACGTTCCTTTAGTTGCTGATCTAACATTCCCTCGTAATCAGATCTTATTACTTGTTGAATGATCGGGTGTTGAGGTTGGTATGTTTGCATCAAAACTTTACCACGGATATTTTTTCTTCCCGCCCTTCCTGAAACTTGACTTAGCATTTGATAAGTTCTTTCATGTGCCCTAAAATCTGGAAAATTAAGTAAATGATCAGCATTTAATACCCCTACCAAATGAACATTTTGAAAATCAAGTCCTTTGACAACCATTTGAGTTCCTACTAATATTTTAATATCTCCCTCGACAAAAGCATTAATCAATTTATCAAACGCCCACTTCCCCCTAGTAGTGTCCCAATCCATTCTGGCCGTTTTAACTCCTGGAAAAAAACTTTCTACTTGCTCTTGAATTTGTTGGGTTCCTANACCTTTNGTTTGTAAATGGATACCCCCACAACCATGACATTGTATAGGTGCAGCAATAGTAAATCCACAATAGTGACATTTTAATTGATTACTTGGCTGATGATAGGTTAAAGTAACATCGCATTGGCTACATTGTGGAGTATGTCCACAATCCAAACACTCCATTACAGGTGCATAGCCTCGCTGGTTTTGAAATAAAATGACTTGTTTATCATTAGCTAAGGTAGTTTCAATTGCGTCAATGAGAGTCTGTGAAAAAGCCCCATTCATTTCCTTTTTTTTATAAGATAATTTCAAATCAATGGTTACTATTTCTGGAAGTTCAATATTCCCATATCTTTCATTGAGTTGAACACCCCCAAACTTAGCTTTCATTAAATTAAAAGAACTTTCAATTGAGGGAGTAGCAGAACCCANCAGTATTTTNGCANCATATATTTGTGAAAGGATAATNGCGCTATCTCTCGCGTGGTATCGNGGCGCAGGATCAAATTGTTTATATGATAATTCATGTTCCTCATCAATAATAATCAAACCTAATTGATAAAATGGAAGGAAAATTGCAGAACGAGTCCCCACAACTACCCTGGCTTTAGAACTATTGTTCAGGACATTATTCCAAACTTCAGTTCTTTCATGTATGGAAAATTTAGAATGATAGACAGTAACATTTTTACCAAATCTTGACTGAAGACGAAAAACNATTTGTGGGGTGAGAGATATTTCGGGGAGCATGTAAAGAACTTGATCCCCCCTTTCTATTGCCTTAAATATTAATTCCATGTAAACCTCAGTCTTTCCCGAGCCAGTAACTCCCTGAAACAAAACAATATCTTTATTTTCAAAAGCTGACTCAATATTTAACAAAGAATTTTTTTGATTTTTCGACAAAGAAATCGATGTATCTTTTTTATCAAAATCATATAATAACCGATCCTCACGAAAGTAAGCNTCCTCCAAAATACCTTTAGAAATCATAGCCTTTAAAACATTACTTTTAACAGATGTTTTTCTAAGTAGATCAGGTACTTTTTTCCACTCACTACCACTAGGGTTGTTATCAAAAACTCCCATTAGCAGCTGTTTTTGTTTTGGTGAATTCTTTAAACTATTGAATAATTTTTTGAGAGATTCTTTAGACGATAAATGATTAAGTAATCTTGCAAATCTGATTTTTTTTGGTTTATATTTCTCTGCTATCTTTTGGTGTAAATCAATATAACCCTTTGTAAACATGTTATGAATAAGTCCCAAAACACTTTTTCTACCAATTATTTCAATTATTTCATTTATCGTGAGTGATTTAGACTCAAGAGCCTCATAAACCAAATACTCTTCATCGGTAATTNTAGATTTGTCATCTTCAAATTCTTTTTTTACTATCACTGTTTCACTTTCCAGTAAAAAAGTAGCTGGAAAGGCAGCACGCATTACCTCACCCAATTTACAATGATAGTATTCTGAAATCCATTGCCACAATTCAAGTTGTCTTTTAGATATAGATGGGGAATCCTCTAAAATAAACTCAATAAATTTTGGCGTATATCTTTGAGGTTGAAGATTGTGTAGTTTAATTACTACACCTGTGTAAACCTTTGACTTTCCAAAAGATACAGCAACGCGAAATCCAGGCTTTAAAAAAAGGAAGTCCTGTTTTTCAACCGCGTAAGTGTAAGGTCTGTCAAGCGCTAAAGGAAGAATTACATCAGCGTAATAAAGCATTTTCTAAAAATACAACTTTGAACTTTATCACAAACCTAGTTTGTCCTGATTTTTAAGTCTGTTCAAGGTAGCGTTAAGTTCAAAACCTAAGAGAAGAAGGCTTGAATTTATCCATATATAAAATAGAAAAATTAGTAGAGCTCCGATGGAACCATATAATTGATTGTATTTGGAAAAATTTTCTATGTAAATTCCAAAAAAATAGGTTGTAAGGAAAACTAATAAACAAGTCATCAAGGCTCCTGGGGAGAAGAAATGTGTTTTTTTACCTTCAATAGTTCCAAAATAATATAGAATAGCCACCGATATATATGTCAAAATTATATAGAAAAAAGTTNGCCCAAGTCTAATCCTATTGACCTCAATTGGTATTAGATCTCCCAAGTTATTCAATATATATATCTCAAAAAATATAAATGCAGCAACACCAACTAAAAGTAACATGGCTAGCAAAACCCCTACCATCATTGAAAATAAATATTGTCTAAGAAAACTTCTTGAAAGCTCTACATGNTATGAACCTTCAAAACTTGAAAAGACTGAACTTACCCCATTAGCNGTAAGAATTAAGGAAAGNACAAAAACAGATGAAAGCAATCCAGTTCGCTGTTTAAGCCTGATATCTTCAAATATTTGTGTAAAAAATCCCTGACTTTCTTGAGGAAGTAAAAGTTCTATGAAGTTAAACAATACAGCATCAAAATTTTCAATTGGNATAAAAGCAATTAAATTGAGAATGAACAATAAAAAAGGAAANAGCGCCATAAAAAAACTAAAGGCAATACTTCCGGCTCTAGATGATAAAGCACCTTTAACAATACCTGAGAGATACATCTCNAGCAAGTCATAAAAAGAAAAACCACNATAACCCGGGATTCTAACCTCTTTTAAAAAATAAATAAAATTTTTNAAAACAGGGATGGCTTTTAATTTTTCTTTCAAACTAAGAATTTTCCTTTAGACAAAGATAAAACAAATCTAATTGAGTTTGTAAATTTGAAAAATGCAAACTATTCTATATTTAGTAGGAAAAACAAATGATCATAAGCTTAATACATTGGTGGAAGATTATAAAAAAAGAATTGAAAAATACCACAGATTTGATATTTTGACTATACCTGAGATTAAAAATAGAGGTAAATTAACTAAATATCTTCAAAAGAAAAGAGAAGGAGAGTTAATTACNGACAGGATAAAGCAATATGATTATTTGGTATTATTAGATGAAACCGGAAAACAGATGGATTCATTATTTTTTTCAAATTTTATAAATGCAAGAATGATGGGGTCTCAAAAGAGATTGATTTTTTTAATTGGGGGGGCATATGGATTTTCAGATTCTGTGTATAAAAGAGCAAATGAAAAAATTTCACTTTCAAAAATGACTTTTTCCCATCAAATGGTACGTATATTTTTTCTGGAGCAATTGTACCGTGCAAATACCATTTTAAGAAACGAACCCTATCATCATCAATAATGGAATTAATTTTTGCCACACATAACCAAAATAAAGTAGAAGAAATTTCAGCTATTCTCCCTCCAATAATTGAAGTAAAAAGTTTAAATGATCTAAATTTTACTGATCAAATTCCAGAAACATCGAACACACTTAGAGGGAATGCACTAATAAAAGTAAGAACGATCTTTAACAAATTCCAAAAGGATTGCTTCGCTGATGATACGGGATTAGAAGTTGAAATTCTTAATGGTGCTCCTGGTGTACATTCTGCTCGCTTTGCTGGAAAAAATAAAAAAGATGAAGATAATATTGATAAGTTGCTTAAAGNNCTTGAGAATCACNATAACACCAATGCTCAATTTAGAACTATAATTGCATTAATCTACAAACATGAAGAATTCATATTCGAAGGTATTATTAAAGGAAAAATTATTAAAGAAATAAAGGGAGATAATGGTTTTGGTTATGATTCCATTTTTCAACCAGAACATCATTTTTTAACTTTTGCTCAAATAAGCACGAGGGAAAAAAATAAAATAAGTCACCGGGCAATTGCGTTGAGAAAATTAATTGATTTTCTGAAAGGAAAAATATGACTTAATTACTAAAATGTTAATTTTAATAAATAATTGAGTGAGTAAAATTATTTTGATGAGGATTGTGTTTATTTTAATGATTTTTCTTTTGAGTAAATCTATAATTGCTCAAGAAGCATTCCAATACATTAAAGGGACCGTGGAGAACGATACTTCAGGGTTTCCAATGGAGAGTGTCCATATTCTTAATTTAAATAATGTGATTGGAACTACAACAGACAAGAATGGAAAATTCGAAATATCAGTTCAAGTAAACGATACACTATATTTTTCCTATTTAGGTTATAAGTCTCTTAAGGTAGCTGTAACGAATGACATGATAAAGTTTGAAAATTCAAAATTTCAATTGACTGAATTGGCCTTCGCTCTAGAGGAAATTATTCTACGTCCATATCTTCTCACTGGCTATCTTGATATAGATGTAAAAAGTGTTCCTGTTAATAATGCTGGTCGTTACAGAATCCCCGGTTTGTCAAATGCTGGTTATGAAGCAGGAAACAGAAGACGTAATTCAATATCTAAAACATTTGCAGCATTATTTAACCCTGCAGATTTTCTTCATAATCTTTTTGGAAAAAAAGGGGTCCAAATGCAAAAATTAAAAAAAATGAGAGAAAGTTATGAGTTAAAAAATCTACTTGCAATAAAATTTGATAGAGAAATTTTAACTGAACTTCTAAATCTTAAACGGATTGATCTGGATGAAATTCTAAGAAATTGTAATTATTCAGATACGTTTATTAAAGAATCTAACGATTTACAAATTTTAGAGGCTNTCAGCGGATGTTATGAGGAATATAAAATCCTCAAGTTATAATTTTAACCTAAGTAAATACTTTAAAAAAATCAATCAATTACCACTATATTTGTATTATTATTTGCATTATGAAACTTGACCCTTTAAGTGCCATCTCACCTATAGACGGACGTTATCGCGNAAAGACCAAATCACTATCAAATTTTTTTTCTGAACAAGCGCTAATTAAATACAGGATAAGAGTAGAAATAGAGTATTTTATTTCACTTTGTGAATTACCGCTTCCACAACTTAGTGATTTCAACTCATCTTTTTTTGAGGATCTGAGAAGTATTTATAAGCATTTTTCTATTGAGGATGCGATGGAAGTTAAGGAAATTGAAAAGACGACCAATCACGATGTTAAAGCAGTAGAGTATTATATCAAAATCGAATTTGATAAACTCGATCTTCAGAAATACAAAGAATTTATACATTTTGGTTTGACTTCTCAAGATATAAATAATACTTCCATTCCATTATCAATTAAAGAAGCCATTCATANAGAATATCTTCCCAACTTAGAAGAAATTTTAGTTGCATTATCTGAACTGGCACACAAATACAAAGATGTACCCATGTTATCGAGAACCCATGGACAGGCTGCCTCACCTACCCTTTTGGGTAAAGAAATAGCAGTTTTTTCTAATCGTTTAGAAGCACAAAAAGNAAGNCTAATGCAAATACCAAATGCTGCAAAGTTTTCTGGAGCTGTTGGAAATTTCAATGCACATTGCGTGGCTTATCCTAATATTGACTGGAAAAAATTTGGAAAAAACTTTGTTGAAAATAGATTAGGTTTAGATTTCTCTTTTCCTACAACGCAGATAGAGCACTATGATTCAATCGCTGCGCTTTGTGATGCACTCAGAAGAATAAATAATATTTTGATTGACTTTAATAGAGATATTTGGACTTATATATCAATGGATTATTTCAAACAAGACATCAAGGAAGGCGAAATAGGATCTTCTGCAATGCCACACAAGGTTAATCCAATTGATTTTGAAAATGCGGAAGGGAATCTAGGAATTGCCAATGCAATTTTGTCTTTCCTTTCTAATAAACTTCCCATATCTAGATTACAAAGAGATTTAACAGATAGTACTGTTTTAAGGAATATTGGTGTTACGTTTGCTCATATTTTAATTGCATTTAAATCCGTTGTCAAAGGGATTGGAAAAATTAATATAAATGATAAGAAAATAAATGCTGATCTGGATGAAAACTGGTCAGTNGTAGCCGAGGCCATTCAGACTATTTTGAGAAGAGAAAAGTTTCCCAATCCATATGAAGCACTCAAAGCTTTGACCAGAACCAACACTTCTGTTACAAAACAAGCAATTCAGACCTTTATAGATGGTCTTGATTTGAATGAAGAAGTTAAAAACGAATTAAAAGCTATAACACCNTTTAATTACACTGGAATAAAATAATCAGATTCCTACCTTTTTGAGTTGATTACTTCCAGGCAAGTTCAGCTTAGAGATTAACTTTGAAATATTTTCAATCGATATCTTTCCCTCAACTAGTAAGAGAAATGCTTCGACTTTTTTACTATATTTTATATCGACATTTTGNTNATCGNAAACCTCTTTAGAGAATATTAAAATAGTTTTTAATCCANCATCCTCTTGTCCGTATTTTGTATATATNTTCATTTCTATATTTTTTTCAGTAATTGCTATTATCTGTTCAAGATCTTCTTTATTTGAAATTGTCTCTACCCATTTAGTCATATGAGTAATAATATCAGACGAACCTGTAATTAGGGCTTTAAAGCTATTAATTCCATTTATTATTTCTTTTAATACCTTNNATTCTGAGTCATCACTTGAAATAGCCAGACTACCCAACATCTGAAACATCTTCGGGGTTATANTGATNGAAGTGACATTTTTATTATTTTGGAATTGTTCAAAAATGGATTGGCCAGAAATTAGAAATGGAAATATAAATAACAATAGTNTTAGGAGGTGTTTTTTCATGGATGGATAAATTAATTACTTNTAANTAACTTAATCAAATTTAATTATAGTTAGATGACTTGTAAATTTAAAATCTATTAACATATTTAAGCTTACAATATGTAAATTTTTAATTTCAACTAAGGCAAATAGTTTTGGCACGAATTATGTACATTTAATTTCGAAAAAATAATCCCAAATGAGATTTTATAAATCTTTACTTATTATATCATTTTCCTTAATTATGTGGGGCAGCTGTAAAAAAGATTTAGATGATAGTATTGAGAATATTAGTGAACCGATTTCTAATCTAGAGGAGACTCCCGAAGCTCTTCTTGGTTCATGGAACTTGAGACAAAATAATTCAAATATTGATTCAGTGGTTAATGAGTGTGAGGCAGAAAATATTCATTTTCTAAATAATGATTCCTTTTATCTTCAATATCATGACAAGCGTNTTAAAGGGACTTATGAGATTACTAGTCCAACTAATATAGACCTATCAATCGGATCAGTTTTTATAGGAACAGCCAGTAATACTTCCGTAGATGTTAATAAAATAAGTTTGGAATTAGAAATTATAAATGATTGCAATGATTTTTATATTGGGGAAAAATATTTTAGGATCCATCAATTTGTTTGGGAATCATTAAACGAATTGTATTTATGGCAAGCGGAGGTAGAAGATCTAAGTGACAATATAAAACCATTGGGATCAGCTGCTTATAACGAATTAATTTCTGCTAATCCCGAGCCAGAAACTTTTTTTAAATCATTAAAACACCCCGATGATAAACATAGTCGNATAAGATCGAATTTCGAAGATTTAGAAAATTCAATAAAAGGAATTGATGCTTCAAATGGGGTTGAATTTATTTTACTTCGGTCAGGTTTAGGTGACGGTGTAATTGGAGTTGTTACTCATATTTTAGAAAATTCCGATGCTTTCAGTAAAAATATTAAAAGGGGCGATATATTTATGGGTGTTAATGGACAATCATTAACATTTAATAATTTCAATAACCTATTATTTGATGATAAAACAAGCTATACTCTTAATATGGCTAAAAAAATTAATAGTGGATTTATACTTAACGGGAATGACGTAAATTTAATTAAAGAGGAGAACTTCCAGACCAATCCAATACAGGTAAGTAAAGTGATCCAAAGGGATGGTAAAAAAATAGCATACTTGATGTATACACAGTTTTCACAAGGTTTTGATCAAGAATTAAATTCTATTTTTTCTGAATTTAAAAATGAAGGTGTTGATGAACTAATTTTAGATCTAAGGTATAACGCTGGTGGACTTACTCAAACTGCTTTATATCTAAGTGGAATGATTACAGGTCAGTTTACAGGGCAGATTTTTTCTCAGAAAATTTGGAATAAAAAAGTTACAGATTATTACGAGTCAATTAACAACACAGGATGGATGAAAGATCTTTTCGTTTCTGAAATGGATGATAAAACAGTAATTAATTCCCTAAACTTAAATCGTGTTTATATTATTACATCAGGTAATTCTGCATCAGCAAGCGAAATGGTTATAAATGGATTATCGCCTTTTATCAAAGTAATTCAGATAGGTCAGACTACATACGGCAAGAATGTTGGAGGGCTTGCAGTNGTCTATGATTATATTGATAATACAAATAGAACGATTAATCCTGATCACTCATATGCAATATCACCCATNACATTTAGCNTTGCAAATAGTGAGGGATTCTCTGATTATGCTNATGGATTAGCACCTTCTGATGGTTTTGTACTNTCTGAAGATGTTTTAAATATGGGAGTCNTAGGGGAATATAATGAACCACTATTGGCTTTGGCATTAAGCGATATTTCAGGCAACTCTGCCAGAAAACCAATATTTATCCCAAAATTTCCAATTGAAAATATAATTTCCGATCCCGATTTCCAAAAATCCTCTTTGCTATTTATGTTTCAGGANGACATCCCTTAATTTTTTATTAAAGTCAAACTAATTAAAGTATTTCTACTTATTCATTGATACTTCGGAATGATAATATATTGGGCTAAAAAAATTATTGAAAAAACTAAAAAATAAATTGGTTTTGAATTTGAACAAGAATCTATTTAGTAAGATACATCTTTCTTCTAGCATACAAATCATAAAATTCATCATCCTTGAGGTTGTCAATAAACAAAATACTTTCACCTGTACTTTTCATTTCAGGTCCTAACTGCTTGTTTACATTATGGAACTTATTGAAAGAAAAAACTGGTTGCTTAATAGCATAACCTTTTAATTTAGGTTTAAATTTAAAATCGGTGACCTTATTATGTCCTAGCATAACTTTAGTAGCAAAATTAACATAAGGTTCATTATATGCCTTTGAAATAAAAGGAACAGTTCTAGATGCCCTTGGATTAGCTTCGATAACATATACCTTGTCATTCTTTATGGCGTATTGAATATTTATAAGCCCCTTTGTNTTAAGCGCTAGAGCTATTTTATGGGTATGGTCTTTAATTTGTTGCAATACAAACTCCCCTAGGTTAAATACAGGAAGTGTTGCATTTGAATCTCCAGAATGGATCCCNCAAGGTTCAATATGTTCCATTATTCCAATTATGTAAACATTTTCTCCATCACATATAGCATCAGCCTCCGCCTCAATCGCGCCATCTAAATAGTGATCTAATAACAACTTATTATTGGGGATTTTTCGAAGTAAATCAACGACATGAGACTCTAATTCCTCTTTATTTATTACAATTTTCATTCCTTGCCCACCCAAAACATAAGACGGTCTTACTAAAATAGGGAAGTCCAACTTNTCAGCTAAATTTAAAGCTTGATCTGCTGTTTCAGCAACACCAAACTCAGGATACGGAATGTTATTGTTCATAAGAAGTGTAGAGAAACTTCCTCTGTCCTCAGCTAGATCAAGAGATTTAAAGCTTGTGCCTATTATTTTTATACCNTATCTATCTAGCTTTTCTGCTAATTTCAGGGCTGTTTGCCCACCAAGTTGTACAATTACTCCTTCAGGTTTTTCAAACCGTATTATATCATAGATATGCTCCCAAAATACCGGTTCAAAATAAAGTTTGTCAGCAATATCGAAATCTGTAGAGACTGTTTCAGGATTACAGTTTATCATGATTGTTTCATAGTCACATTCTGAAGAAGCTAATACCCCGTGGACACAACAATAATCAAATTCAATTCCTTGGCCAATTCTGTTGGGCCCTGAACCCAACACAATCACTTTTTTTCGATCACTGACTTTGCTCTCATTCTCGCTAAATGGTTCNCCCCCTTTTATTTCCATTTTTTCTTCAAAAGTTGAGTAATAATAAGGGGTAGAGGCAGAAAATTCTGCAGCACAAGTATCTACAAGTTTATAAACTCTCTGAATACCTAACTGGTCTCTTTTATTGTAGACATCACTTTCCAAACAGTCTAACATATGCGCTATTTGTCTATCAGCAAATCCTTTCTGTTTAGCTTCAAGAAGTAGAGCTTTTCCAAGACTTTCAATTGTGTATTTAGAAATCTCTTTTTCTAATTCGTAAAGTTCTTGATATTGTTTGAGAAACCACATATCAATCTTAGTTATCTCATGTATCCTACTTAATGGTATTCCCATTTGTATAGCATCGTAAATAACAAAAACTCTATCCCAACTCGCATGGGTAAGTTTTTCAATTACTTGATCGTACTCTACATATCCCTTACCGTCAGCCCCAAGTCCATTTCGTTTTATTTCTAGAGATTGAGTAGCCTTGTGCAGGGCCTCTTGAAATGATCTACCAATGCCCATGACCTCACCGACGGATTTCATCTGTAAACCTAACTTACGNTCTGAGCCTTCAAATTTGTCAAAATTCCATCTNGGTATTTTTACAATTACATAATCGAGAGTGGGTTCAAACAATGCTGAAGTAGATTTTGTAATCTGATTTTCCAACTCGTCTAATGTATAACCAATGGCTAGTTTTGCAGCGACTTTTGCAATTGGATATCCGGTAGCTTTTGATGCTAAAGCTGAGGATCGGGAAACTCTCGGGTTAATTTCTATAGCAATTATATCCTCTTTTTCATCTGGACTAACTGCAAACTGTACATTACAGCCTCCAGCAAAATCTCCAATACTTCTCATCATTTTAATTGCCATATCGCGCATACGCTGAAAAGCAGAATCTGATAGTGTCATAGCAGGAGCAACTGTAATTGAATCTCCAGTATGTATTCCCATTGGGTCCATATTTTCTATAGTACAAATGATAACTACATTGTCATTTTTATCACGAAGTAATTCCAATTCATATTCCTTCCAACCTAATAGAGCTTTGTCAATTAATACCTCATGTATTGGAGAGGCCTCCAAACCTCTAGTTAATAATTCCTCAAATTCACCGGCATGATGGACAAAAGATGCTCCAGTNCCTCCCAAAGTAAATGATGGTCTGATTACCAATGGAAAACCAAATTTCTGTGCAATNTCTTTTCCTTTAAGAAAAGAATTTGCTGTCTCAGCTGGAGCGACAGGGATATTAATAGTTTTTAATAATTTTTTAAATCGATTACGATCTTCTGTAATATTTATAGCTTCAATATCGACTCCTATAATTTTTACATTGAANTCATTCCAAATACCTTTATCATCNGCTTCAATACAAAGATTTAAAGCAGTTTGACCACCCATAGTAGGAAGTACAGCATCAACCTTATGTTTTTTTAAAACTTCAATTATTGATTTGGTTGTCAGAGGCCTTAGGTAGACATGATCTGCCATTGAGGGATCTGTCATGATAGTTGCAGGATTGGAGTTGATCAAAATAGTTTCAATGCCATCTTCCCTTATAGATCTTAATGCTTGGGTTCCAGAATAATCAAATTCACAGGCTTGACCAATAATAATAGGGCCTGAACCTATGATTAAAATACTCTTAATCTCTAAATCTTTAGACATGAATTATGTTTTTAAAAATTTATTTAATATAAAAAAAAAGGTGTCATTCTTAAAAGAATAACACCTTAAAATATTGATTTTTTATTATCATTTTTTGTGGCGAGGTTCGGATGATACGGAAATCTTTTTCCTGCCCTTAGCCCTCCGACTTGCCAAAACTTTTCTACCNTTGGCAGTAGCCATTCTCTCACGGAAACCGTGTTTATTTCTTCTTTTTCTTTTTGAAGGTTGAAAGGTTCTTTTCATTACAAATAGATACTTTTTCTAAAGATCGGGCAAATATACAATATCTTTTTTCTATTACAAATGGTTTTAAATGGATTCTTATTAACTTTAANNACAAATAAAAAATATGTTCCCAAAGATCATAAAATTAATACTTGCATTTGCTTCATTGGGTTTTGCTGTATTTGAGTTTTACGAAAACTATATTGGTAACGGGATTTTCTTGTCGCTTCTATCTACAGTTTTTATTTTGATTTATTTTAAAAATGAAATGATTTTCCTAGCTTTTTTAAGGTTGAGAAAACAGGATTTTAAAGGTACTGAAAAGTGGTTGAAGAAAATTAAAAATCCTGAAAGTGCTCTAGTTCAAAAACAACAAGGATATTTTCATTATTTACAAGGGATCTTAGAATCACAAAATAACCTTACTATTGCAGAGAAACATTTCAAAAAAGCAATTCTATTAGGACTTTCTATGAATCATGACTTAGCAATGGCTAAAATGAGTTTGGCAGGAATTTTAATGCAAAAAAGAAGAAAAAGAGAGGCCACTATATTACTTGCAGAGGCCAAGAAGTTAGATAAACACAATATGCTAACAGAACAAATGCGTATGATGCAACAGCAAATGAAAAAAATCTAATAGTGTCCCTCTTCAGGGATTGCTATCTCATAATATTTTCTAGATTTATTGTTTAAATGATTTTGAATCAACCAAGGATTATGGATCTTTAATATTTTATAATTAATACCCATTTTTTTAGCGAATCTGGCTATGTTGTTAATTGGTGTGTCTAATCCATGAAGTCTTACTGGAATATGCCGATATAAATCTTTTTCATCAAATAAGTAACCGTATTTAGTTGGATTTTCAATAATTTCCTTGACGGCAAATATTCTAAATACATATCGAGAAGTTTCTTGACCCAATAATAAATCAAAATAATTATTTGCTTTTTGGGCTGTTAAATTTCTCTGAATTCCACTTATACCTCGATTATACGCTGCAGCAGCTAAAGCCCACGATCCAAACTTTTCTTTTGCTTTTTTTAGATACTTTGCNGCAACCTTGGTTGAAAACTCAAGGTGGTAACGCTCATCTACATTACCGTTTATTTCCAGTCCATACTCTCTACCCGTAGCATTCATAATCTGCCAAAAACCCTTAGCTCCTGCTGGGGATCTAATATTTTCAAGGCCACTTTCAATTACTGCTAAATATTTAAAATCAGTGGGGACACCCTCTTCTTTGAGAATTTCTTCTATTAAAGGGAAAAACTTATTNCTACGCTTTAATAAAAGCATCATATTAGACTGCCAATAAGTATTTACTAAAAGTTCTCGATCCAGTCGCTCTTTCAAATCTGGGGATGTGATGGAAAACGACTCCCCTGCAAAAATGAGAGTATCTGGAAGTTGAAGCGCATAAACTTTATGATTTGAATCACCACCGTAAGTTTTAAATGCAGAAAACAAATTCGATTTAAAAACAAAAGCTGAGGTTAAGGTACTTATTAAAAGGGTTATAAATAAAACGTTTTTTGAATCCAAGGTTAAATACTTTTCTATTATTGAGCTAAACTATAAAAATTGTCAGCATTTCATTGAATAATCCCAGGAAGGTTTTTATTAAACCATTTGTATTGGGTTAAAATAATGGCATGATCACCTGGTATTTCTATATACGGGGAAATAATATTTTTAATTGGAAAAACGGTATCACTTTTTCCATGAATATGAATTACATTTTTTTTNGGCTCAATTCTTTTCCATTTCACAATTACATCAATAGACCATTTAAGGTAATAAGGATCGCGTTCTGATAAATACCTATCGTATAATTCAAATCTTTTTTTCAACCCATTTCCTAAAACAAAAATCGCCAAAGTTTCAATATTATTAATCCATTGGGTAGGAAGTAATTTGTGTGCATTAGTTATTTGAGCTAATTTCATATGGNCAGGGAGTTCTTTATTACTTTTTACACTCGAAACAATAATTACCTTTTCACAATCTAAAAAACCAGCCATTTCTTGGACTAAAATACCGCCCATGGAGACACCAATCAATATTGGCTTTGGATGTTTGACTCNTTCGCACATTCTTTTGGCATAATTTTGAATTGACTCTTCTTTTNTTGGAGGAACCCAAGAAAGGCTTATAACTTGAAAATTTTTAGGGAAATTAATAANTTCGAAAATTCGAGGATTGGCAGCCATACCTGGCATAAGATAAATTGATTTTAACATAAAGTTTTTCTATTAAGTATTGTCAATTAATCAAAAAAATCATANNTTTGCTGTTCGATTTACTCAATACCTAATTATTTACTACAAAAATTCATTAAATTAAATCAAATTAATAAATTTAGAATGAATCAAGTTGAATTGCAAAACAACGAATTTCTAAGACAATTTGAAACCCCTATTAATGGATCTCTAGCAAGAATTGAATATGCAGAGCAAGAAAGAAAAATTTTTTTAACAAAATTAGTAATTCCCGAGGGAGTNAATGATTCTGAATTTGAGGAAAATTTTATAAAGAGTGTTTTAGAGTTTATTTCAGATAAGAATCTAAGAGTAGTGCCAACATCCCCAAAAATTGCAGGTTTCGTAAGAAAAAATAAGTCTTATAAGTCTTTGTTACCTGTTGGAATTAAGCTTTGATTTTTTGCATTTAAATTTGGCACCTTAAAAATCCCTCTTTGTCAATATCATCTAGCGTAACTTCATGTATACTATTTCCTAACCTTGGGTTCCAAGGGGTCCTTATCTTNAGGTAGTTTTCACTGAAACCAGTTGCATAACCTTTTTTATTTTCATGTTCAAATAGTACTTTGACTTTTTTACCCAATTGTTTTTCATAAAAATATCGTCGCTTTTTAACAGATAGACCCCTAAGTATTTTACTTCTTTTTNACCTTATTTTTTTTGGGACGATGTCATACATTTTTTCTGCCTCAGTACCAGGCCTCTCCGAGTAAGAGAAAACATGTAGATATGAAATATCTAAATCAGCAATAAATTTATANGTATCTAGAAAGGCATCATCTGATTCTCCGGGAAATCCAACGATCACATCCGCACCGATACATGCATCAGGCATAAGGGTATTTATTTGATTGACTCGATCATTGAATAGATCAATTAAATATCTCCTTTTCATTTTTTTTAATATTTCATTATTACCACTTTGTAATGGGATATGAAAATGAGGTACAAAGNCTCGACTTTTAGCAACAAAATCTATAATTTTATCAGACAACAAATTAGGTTCAATGGAGGAGATTCTGATTCGTTTAAGCGCCTCAATTTCATCTAAAGATTTTATTAATTCTAAAAAAGTATGTTGATGCTTTTTATTTCCAAACTCTCCTTTTCCAAAGTCTCCAATATTGACCCCTGTGAGGACAATTTCTTTGATGCCTTTCGAAGTAATTTTAATTGCTTGTTCAATGATATTTTCTAGACTATCACTTCTAGATATTCCACGAGCTTTTGGAATTGTACAATAGGTACATTTATAGTCACATCCGTCTTGTACCTTTAAAAATGAGCGTGTTCTATCGTCTAAAGAAAAAGAACTCTCATAATTGTTAACATCTGAAATTTCACATGAATGAAATTCGCCGTGTATTTTTTTTGTTAAATCTCCAAGATAATCGATCAGTTTGAATTTTTCGGAAACACCAAGTACAAGATCAACTCCGTCAATTGCTAGAAGAGATTCCGGTTGCAGTTGTGCATAACATCCTATTGCTGCAACAAAAGCATCAGGATTATACTTGAGTGCTTTTTTAACAATNCCTTTAAACTTAACGTCTGCATTTTCAGTTACCGAGCATGTATTGATTATATAGACTTCAGCAGGGGAATCAAAATTAACTCGCTCAAACTTATCTAAATGAAAATCCCTTGAAATAGTTGCCGTCTCAGAGAAATTTAGTTTACAACCTAATGTATAAAAAGCCACCCTAGGTTTTGTTGCNATTTTACCTATATTTCTGACGTTAATCATTAATAATTTTTATTAAAAATATCGTATTTTGTGTCAAAGATACAATCTTTACTTATGTATTTGAATCACCAAAAAAAGCATTTTTTATTAATAATTTTTACTTTAATATTATTACTTTTTTTCCTTTCCCAATGCACTAGTGTTAAAGAAAAAAAAATCGGTCAAGTTTTCAGATACAATGAATTTGCGAATATTACCTCTTTAGACCCAGCTTTTGCCAGAAACCTCTCAAATATTTGGGCTACAACTCAACTTTTTAATGGTCTTGTTCAGTTAGACGACTCTTTAAATGTAACTCCTGACATAGCTAAAGAATGGTCAGTTTCTTCTGACGGGTTGAATTATAAATTTAGTCTTCGAGATAATGTGTATTTTCATCAATCCATTGCTTTTGGTGATGAGCGAACTCGAAAAGTTGTTGCAACTGATTTTGTATATAGCCTAAACAGGCTTAGAGATCCAAAAGTAGCTTCTCCTGGTGGATGGGTTTTACAAAACGTAGANGAAATAAAGGCCCTGAATAAATATGAGCTCAAAATAAAATTAAAAAAACCATTTCCTGCTTTTTTAGGTTTATTAACGATGGAATANTGTTCTGTAGTTCCAAGGGAGGTGATCGATAAAATAAATGAAAAATTCAGAAACCAACCCATAGGTACTGGTCCATTTCATTTTAAAAAATGGGAGGAAGATGTTAAACTAGTTTTGAGGAAAAATCCTAATTATTTTGAAAAAGATAGTCAAGGCATTTCTCTTCCTTATTTAGAGGCCATAGCAATAACATTCATTCCAGATATTCAAAGTGAATTCATGCTTTTCATTCAAGGAAAACTAGATATTCTCAACTCTCTAGACAACTCCTATAAAGACGAATTACTTACATCTAATGGAAATTTAAGGGAAAGCTATAAGACAAAAATTAATATGCAAAAAGGACCTTATTTAAATACTGAATACATTGGGTTTTATCTTGACACGAAATCTGAGGCTATACGTTCTAAATTAGTTCGAGAAGCTATAAATTTAGGTTTTGACCGTAAAAAAATGATTGCCTACTTGAGAAATAATATTGGTTTTATAGGAAATCGAGGATTAATTCCTANNGGGCTGCCTGGGCATGGAGCTAATACTTCAATTCAGTACGACCCTATCAAAGCATCTAATTTGATTAATAAGTTTAAAAACAAACACGGGTTTATTCCACAAATCACTCTTGCTACAGACGCTAATTATATAGATATCTGTGAATATTTGCAAAGAGCACTAGAAAAAATAGGTTTAAAAATTAAGGTTGACGTGATGACGCCTGCTCTATTAAAACAGTCCCGTTCNTCTGGAAAATTAGAAATGTTTAGAGCCAGCTGGATTGCCGACTATCCTGACGCAGAGAACTATCTTTCATTATTTTACTCAAAAAATTTTAGTCCTAACGGACCAAACTATACTCATTATCAAAATGAAGAATTTGATGCACTTTACCAGAATAGTTTTGAGATCAATAATCTCCAACTAAGCAAAGAAAATTATAAAAAAATGGATAGTATTGCAATGAATGAATATCCTATAGTACCCCTTTATTATGACCAAGTAATCCGCTTTGTCCAAAAGGGAATATCAGGATTAACTATAAACCCAANTAATATTTTAAAGCTAAAAAAAGTTAAAAAAAGGTAATAAAAAGTNTTATTTCAATGAGGTAACCTTTAATATTTAAAAAAGTTATAAGCTTAGATTTACTTCTTAAATTTTGAATATTTATTTTTGAATTTATCTATNCTCCCAGCAGTATCAACTAATTTTGACTTTCCTGTGTAATATGGGTGTGAAGTTCGAGAAATTTCTAANTTAACTAATGGATATTCTTCCCCTTCGTGTTTAATAGTTTCNTTAGTATCAACAGTTGATTTAGTGATAAAAATATCCTCATTTGACATATCTTTAAACGCAACTAATCTGTAATTATCAGGATGAATACCGGTTTTCATAACTTTCATTATTTTTAAGAATGCAAATTTAATGGTTTTTTTAAATATTTTTGCATTTGAAACAAATTTAAACTCTTAGAAATCCCAATTTTTGATGTCTATCAAAGTCTCAACTAAACAAATCGCTATTAATTTTGGAATCCTCCTATCAGCTTATAATGTAATTATTGGACTAATATTGGTGTTTCTAGACTTACATTACCAAAATAATTCCACTATTGGTTTAATTAATCTGGGCGTAATAATTGGAATTGTTATATATGGGATTTATTATTTTAAAAAATCAAATGATGGATATCTGAAAGTGTCTGAAGCTTTAAAGACAGGAGTAGGTATTTCATTAGTTTCTGGTGTAATTAGCTCATTATACTCCATAATTCTTGTTTATATTATAGATCCAGATTTTATTGAAAAAACNCTTGAATTTCAAAAGAAAATTATGCTAGAAAAAAATAAAAATTTAACTNTAGAAAATGCAAATAAAATGGTTGATCTCCAAAAAAAACTCACCGGTCCGCTTACAACTTCTGGATTCATAATTATTTTTAATCTATTCATAGGGTTTGTAGTTTCGCTTATTGGTGGACTGATCTTCAATAAATCTAAGAGCGAATAGGTTAAATTTCTTACTTTTGGTGATGAAACAAACTTCTATATGGAACTTTCCATTGTAATCCCATTGCTCAATGAAAATGAGTCAATTGAAGAACTTCATCAATGGATTTCGAGATCTCTAGACAAATATCAATATAAATATGAAATTATATTTGTTGATGATGGAAGTACTGACAATTCGTGGAGTGTAATAAGTAGATTAGCAAAAAANAATGCTAATACACGTGGTCTTTTATTTTCAAAGAATTATGGAAAATCTCAAGCTTTACACGCTGGATTTAAATTATCTAACGGTGAATTTATAGTTACTATGGATGCAGATCTTCAGGATTCTCCGGAGGAAATTCATGAAATGGTTAATAAGCTTAAAGAAAAGGAGCTTGACTTGATTTCTGGCTGGAAGAAGAAACGATATGACTCTATTCTGCTTAAAAACATACCTTCAAAATTATTTAATTGGGCTGCCCGTAAGGTTTCAGGAATTCAGCTACACGACTTCAACTGTGGACTAAAAGTCTACCGAAAAGANGTNATTAAGACAATAGAAGTTTATGGAGAAATGCACAGATATATACCAGTAATAGCATCAAATGAAGGTTTCACAAAAATTGACGAACAAGTTGTTAAACATCAAGCTAGAAAGTACGGTATTACAAAATTCGGAAGCGACCGATTCATCAATGGACTTCTAGATTTAATAACACTTTTATTTTTAAAAAAATTTGGTAAAAGACCAATGCATTTTTTTGGATTTTGGGGCACCATTATGCTAATAGTTGGCTTTGGATTTACAATTTACTTAGGAATAAACAAACTCTACTTTAANCAAGAAGCGCGTCTTATTACCCAAAGACCTGAATTTTATGTTGCCTTGACTACAATGATTTTAGGAGCTCAATTTTTTATCGCAGGATTTATAGGTGAAATTTTAATTCGTCATAGTAAAGGTTTTAAGAGATATAANATTTATAAAAAATTAAATGAAAAGTGATTTTAATTCTAGAATAGATGAGTGGTCAAAGCCTCCGTTTGACAAATCCACTCAGCTAGCCATTTTAAAATTAAGAGATAATCCTGAGCATCTTGAAGACGCCTTTTATAAAGATTTAGATTTTGGAACTGGTGGGATGCGTGGTATTATGGGCGTGGGTACTAACCGAATCAACCAGTATACTCTTGGAAAAAGTACACAGGGTCTTTCGGATTANCTTAAAAAAAAATTTACTGGGGANATAAAAACAGTTATTGCCTACGATTGTAGAAAAAACAGTAAAAGTTTGGCAAGAAAAGTTGCTGAGGTTTTTTCTGCAAATGATATTAAGGTTTATCTTTATTCTAATTTACGCTCNACNCCTCAACTTTCNTTCACAGTTAAACATCTAAAAGCTCAATGTGGCATTGTGCTAACAGCTTCCCATAATCCACCTCAATACAATGGCTATAAAGTTTATTGGGAAGATGGGGGTCAGATAGTTCCGCCTCAAGATATAGAAATAATAGACCAGATAAAAAAAACTCAGTTTNTCAATATACTATCTAAACCAAAGGAATCGCTAATCGAAATAATAAGCGATGATTTAGATAAAGCTTTTNTTAAAACTTCAGTAAAGTTGGGTAAATTAAAATTGAAGAGTAGGGCAAATTTCAAAATTATATTTACTTCTCTTCATGGAACCTCAATCACAGCTGTTCCCGAGGTACTCGAACAAGCAGGATATAAAAATGTACATGTCGTAGCNTCCCAAGCTAAACCTGATGGTAACTTCCCAACTGTAAAATCACCAAACCCTGAGGAGCCTGAAGCATTAGAATTAGCGCTCCAAGAGGCAAAAAAAATAGATGCTGATATTGTGATTGGAACTGATCCAGACTGTGACAGACTTGGAGTTGCTGTTAAGAATAAAAACAATGAATTCTCTTTACTTAATGGAAACCAAACCATGGCAGTAATGACCTACTTCCTTTTAGAAAATTGGAAGAAAAATAAACGTCTCGATGGTAATCAATTTATTGCAACCACAATCGTCTCCACACCAATGATAGAGAAAATAGCCTCAGCCTATAGTGTAAAATATATGGAAACATTGACCGGATTTAAATGGATCGGAAAATTAATCAAAGATTATCCTAATTTAGAATTTATTGGAGGGGGAGAAGAAAGTTTTGGTTATTTGATAGGTGATAAAATAAGAGATAAAGACGCTGTTACTGCCACCCTGCTAGCTTGCGAAATCGGTTCATACGCTAAANAAANAGGAAAAAGTTTTTATGAAATTCTNGAAGATTGTTACCGTAAATTTGGNGCTTACAAAGAAAAGCTACTTTCATTTACCTTAAAAGGGAAGGAAGGTGCAGAAAAAATTAAAGTAATGATGGAAGTGTTTAGAAAAAACCCTCCAAAAAAATTGGGTGGTAAAAAAATCGTTCAAATAGANGATTACTTGAAGGGTAACCGATTCACAATTCCTTTTAATGATATAGAAAAAATCACTTTACCAAAGGCAAATGTATTAATATTTAAGCTAGAAGATGACTCAAGAATTGCAATTAGACCTAGTGGTACAGAACCAAAAATTAAGTTTTATTTTAGCGTAAATGCTAAAATGGATATTAACGAATCCTGGCAAGAGTTGGAGAAGAAATTGGATAAAAGAATTGAGGCCATAATTCAGACACTAAATTTATAAATGAACTACTTCTTTAAAATNCTTAAGTTCGGTTTACCCTACAAAAGGTATGCTTTCTTGAATATTTTTTTTAATATTCTTTATGCTTTATTTTCTGCGTTAGCATATGTGGCTATGATTCCAATGATGCAAATTCTTTTTGGCACAACCAAAAAAANATATATTNAACCAACATTTCAAGGANTANNNAANATNAAATCATTTTTNGAGGATTTNTTTAATTATAAAGTCACNCNATANCTNGANNAAGAAATNGGANCNGCTCTTCTATTCGTTATCGGNATGATTATNANTCTTTTTTTTCTTAAAAATATTTTTAACTATTTAGCTATGTTCTTCATTACCTTTCTCAGAAATGGTGTTTTAAAAGATATCCGCAATAGCTTGTATAAAAAAACCACTACCTTACCGCTGGACTTTTTCTCCGAGAAAAAAAAGGGAGATTTAATGGCACGAATTTCATCAGATGTATTAGAATTACAACATTCTTTCCTATCAATATTAGAATTAATTGTAAGAGATCCTTTAACCATAATTTTCTCGTTAATAGTGATGTTCAGTTTTAGTACTAAGCTTACGCTTTTTGTTTTGGTATTTATTCCTTTATCTGGAGGAATTATTTCACAAATCGGTAAGTCATTAAAAAGAAAATCTGAACGTGTTCAAAACGAACAGGGAGAATTTCTCTCAATCATTGAGGAAACTCTTGGAGGAATTAAAATAATTAAAGCATTTAATGCCCAAGAAAAGTTTATGAAAAAGTTTGCTAGCTCAACACTGCGTTTTTTTAATTTTTCAAATAAACTTTTAAACAGACAAAATCTAGCCTCTCCAGTCAGCGAGTTTCTTGGGATTTTAGTGATTAGTGTGTTACTATGGTATGGAGGTAGTATGGTTTTAGTAGATCAAACCCTAAATGGCGCGATTTTTTTATCATATTTAGGATTAGCATACAATATTCTGACACCAGCTAAAGGTATTAGTAAAGCCCTCTATAATATAAAAAAAGGAGATGCAGCTGCACAACGTGTTTTAGACATTTTAGAGGCCAATGACGACATGGAAGACTCCAACGAATCGATAAATTTAAAAAATTTAGAAAAGGAGATTAGATTTGAAAAAGTTTATTTTTCATATGGAAAGAATATTGTTTTAGAAAACTTTTCACTTCAAATTAAGAAAGGTCGGACAATTGCATTAGTAGGGCCTTCTGGAAGTGGTAAAACCACTGTTGCTAATTTGATCAATAGATTTTATGATATAAAAGAGGGTCAATTAAAATTAGATAATATTCCTATAAATAAAATCAAAAAATCGACTCTTTATCGGCTTACTGGGATTGTTACTCAAGATTCAATTTTATTTAATGATAGTATTAGTAATAATATTGCACTTGGAAATCCAAAGGCTTCAAAAGAAGAAATCATGGAGGCTGCAGTGGTGGCCAATGCATCAGAATTCATCGAAAAATTAGATCAAGGTTATGATACCTTAATTGGAGAAGGTGGAAATATGCTATCTGGGGGACAAAAGCAAAGACTCTCAATTGCGAGAGCTGTGTTAAAGAATCCAGATATATTGATACTAGATGAAGCTACCTCAGCATTAGATACTGCCTCAGAAAAGTTGGTTCAAAATGCTTTGGAAAATTTAATGAAAAACAGAACTTCACTTGTAATTGCTCATAGACTTTCAACCATCAAAAAAGCAGATTTAATCGTGGTGCTAAATCAAGGTAAAATAATTGAAACCGGTACTCACAAAGAGTTATTAAAAAAAGATTCTGCCTACAAAAAACTTGTGCAATTACAAACTTTTTAAAATGGATTAAACTTTTTTGTATTAAAAGAATCAAATTAAAAAACTTTTGGCAAAAGAAAATCAATTTATAAATGCTTTAAAAAATTCTGATACACAGGAAATTGCATTTAATAAATTACTTTCTGATTATAAAGAAAGATTATATTGGCATGTAAGGAAAATTGTAATCGATCATGATGATGCTAATGATGTTTTACAAAATACCTTCATAAAGGTATTTGATAATATTAATAGTTTTAAGCAAAACAGTAGTATATACACTTGGATGTTCAGAATAGCAACTAATGAGTCATTAAATTATATTAATATAAAAGCAAAAAAAATAGGAATATCTAATGAAGAATGGATAGCTGAAAAAAGTGATAAACTTGAATCAGACCCCTATTTTGAAGGTGATGAAGTGGAATTAAAACTCCAGAAAGCGATTTCTAAATTACCAGAAAAACAGCGAATTGTATTTAATATGAGATATTTTGAGGAAATGAAATATGAAAAAATTTCAGAAATTTTAGGAACTTCTGAAGGAGGATTAAAAGCCTCATATCACCATGCTGTTAAAAAAATTAAAACTTACATAAATGAGTGATTTAAATAAAAAAAATCCTTTTAAAGTCCCCGAAGATTATTTCTATTTTTTTGGTAAAAGGATTATAAATAAAATCAAAAATAATTCATTCCAAGATGGATTCATTACCCCTACAAATTATTTTGATACCGTTGGAAATGAAATATTAAATAAAGTAATCACACCCAAAAATGTTTTTATTTCATTAAAATATCTTTATCGCTATTCTGCAATAGCGTTAATTCTATCAATTTTTATTTACATTGAGAATCTTGAGAATAATGAAACTCTTGAGTCAGAAATTGGAGAATACTTCATTGATGAATATTTGATGAAAAACTCTACCTATGATATAGCTGACCAATTTAATTTAAATAACTTTGGTTCTGATTTGATTATTAACTCTGCTAACTCGATTTCTATTGACGATATGTATTTAATAAAAATTAATGACGAATATCCATCCAACATAGTTACATATGAAAATGAATAGATTTTTATTAATTCTAACGTTATTAAATTTAAATTTTACTTTCAGCCAAGAAAGCAAAATGACTTTTGAAAGGTTAAAGGCTATAAAAATGACTTTCATAACTGAAAAGATAGGCTTAACTAATAATGAAGAAATATTTTTTTGGAGAGTATATAATGATTTTGAAAAAAAAATACATGAGAGATCCTCGCAAAAAATAAGATCCATAAGAAAAAAATATTTTAAAGAAATAGATAGTATATCTAGTCTTGAAGCCTATAAAGCGATCAATCAAATGAACTTTTTGGAAAATTTAGCGCTAGAATTAAAGCAGAAACGTGACCTTCAACTTCTTGACAGTTTATCTCCCAACAAAGTACTTAAAGTTCAACATGCAGAATACCGCTTTAAAAGAGAAATGATATCCAAAATTGTTAAAAAAACAAATAACGAAGCTGAAAAGAAATAAGTTTGAGGTAGCTTTGTATTCCCTATGAAGCTACATCGGAATATTGCACTGGGAATCGAATTAGGTCTAAAAAATACATTAGTCGAAAAAAGGCCTGCCGCCAATGTCATTAAAAATCTTCTCAAAAGCAACCCTAACTGGGGTTCAAGGGATCGAAGAGCAGTAGCAAAAATTTTTTATGATATTATTCGCCAAAAAAGGCTCATTGAAGCAGCTTTAGGACTTAAAAACAACGAAACCAATAATAATTTATTAAAATTAGTGGGAGGTTGGATGGCACTTAATGGGCATATTCCTCCAGATTGGGAGGAGTTTATCAATATAGAAATTCAAGATGTTGTTCAGAATGCTGATCGGTTGATTAAAGAAAGAAAATATAAATATTCAATTCCTGACTGGCTGGATGAAATGGGTGTTGACGCGTTTGGAGAAGCGTTGTGGGTTAAAGAGATTGAAGCACTAGATAAGCCTGCACGACTTATTGTAAGAGCAAATCGAATTATAATAACAAGTGATAAGCTCAAAGTACTTTTAGATAAAAAGTATGGAATTAAAACATCGAAAATACCCCATTATAAGGATGCATTAATATTTGATAAACACCAATCGCTTAATAATATTAAAGAATATAGACAAGGTTTTTTCGAAGTCCAAGATGCAAATTCGCAAGCCATTACTCCATGGCTAAAACCCAAATCAGGCAAATACTATATTGATGCATGTGCCGGGGCAGGTGGTAAAAGTTTACATCTTGCAAGTCTTACAGGGGATAAAGCTAAAATAATGGCATTAGATATATACGGGTCAAAGCTAGAAGAATTGAAAAAAAGAGCCTATCGCAACCAAATGAAATCTATAATAACGGCATGCGTAATAAATCCCGAAATAATAAAGTCTATAAAAGCAAATGCAGATGGTTTATTGATCGATGCTCCCTGCAGTGGAATTGGGGTAATGAAAAGAAATCCAGATGCCAAGTGGCTTATTAATCCAGACCGCATCGAAAAGATTCTCACTACACAAGAAGATATCCTTCAGACCTATTCATCATTAGTGAAAAAAGGTGGAGAATTAGTTTATGCAACTTGTTCTATATTACCAATAGAAAACCGACGTCAAATTGATAATTTCTTAAATAGCGAACAAGGTAAAAGCTTCGAATTTGATGAAGATAAGACATACTTGTCTCACCAATCAGGTTTTGATGGTTTTTACTGTGCACGACTGATTAGAAAAATGTGAATAAATTGCTGAAAAGTTATTTATTACGAGCCATTTTTAATAGTCCTTAAATGCAGAGAAAAAATTATTTTTATGAAGAATAAATATCAATCATGATTTATTTTTTCGGAAATTCCTCTGCTAAAATTTATGCCGTTCAAACTGCAAAAAAGCTTAATGAAATTGACCAAAAAAAACTAGTTTGGCTATTTGGAAATAATTCACTGCTAAACGAAGAAAAAATTAGCGGAGATTTTATTGGCCCCAGAGCATCAATGGTAACTCCATGGAGTACAAATGCCGTTGAGATAACACAGAACATGGACATCACAGGAATCAATAGGATTGAACGCTTTAATTCAAAAAAAAACGATGAGCCCATTGATCCAATGCTTTTTGAGGGTTTTAATGGTTTAGATCAAACAATTTTTGAAGTAGATATCACACCAGATCCAATCATTTCTGTTTCGGATATAAAAGCCTACAATCAGCAAGAAGGTCTGGCTTTAAGTTTAGATGAGATACATTATCTAGAGGAGCTTTCGAAAAAAATCAGACGAGAGTTGACTGATTCTGAAGTATTTGGATTTTCTCAGGTTAACTCTGAACACTGTCGTCATAAAATATTTAATGGTCAATTTGTATTAGATGGAAAAATAAAAAAAGAAAGTCTTTTTCAAATGATAAAAAAGACCTCTAAAATCCATCCCAATAATATTATTTCTGCTTATAAAGACAATGTTGCATTTGTATCTGGTCCTAAAATTGAGCAGTTTGCCCCGAAGGACGGAGCCATTGCAAGTATCTACGAAGTTAAAAATGTAGATAGTGTCATTTCACTAAAAGCGGAAACTCATAATTTTCCTACTACCGTTGAACCATTTAACGGTGCCGCAACAGGCTCTGGTGGGGAGATTAGGGACAGACTTGCAGGTGGACAAGGATCTTTGCCTTTGGCAGGCACGGCTGTTTACATGACACCTTACTCAAGAATCTCGAAAGGTCGACCATGGGAGAACGGTTTTCCTAATCGAAATTGGCTTTATCAAACCCCAATAGATTTGTTAATAAAGGCATCAAATGGTGCATCTGATTTTGGAAATAAATTTGGACAACCGCTTATCGCTGGATCTGTTCTGACTTTCGAACATCTGGAAAATAATCAGCGATTAGGTTATGATAAAGTTATCATGCTGGCTGGGGGAATAGGTTATGGCATCAAAGATCAAGCAAAGAAAAAAAAACCTTCGAAAGGAGATCATATTGTTATTTTAGGTGGAGATAATTACAGAATTGGTATGGGAGGTGCAGCAGTCTCATCAGCCAACACCGGAGTTTTTAGTAATGAAATTGAACTAAACGCTGTTCAGCGATCTAATCCTGAAATGCAAAAAAGAGTAGCCAACACAATTAGAACGTTAGTTGAAAGTTCGAAAAACCCGATTATCTCAATCCACGATCATGGAGCTGGAGGACACCTAAACTGTCTCTCTGAGCTCGTCGAAGATACCGGGGGAGAAATTTTTATTGATCAGCTGCCTGTTGGAGATCCAACACTATCTGCCAAAGAAATTATCGGAAATGAATCCCAAGAAAGAATGGGACTGATTTTATCCCCTGGCGATACTGAACGTTTAAAAATTATCGCTGAACGTGAAAGAGCACCATTTTATATTGTAGGAAAGGTTACCGAAGATCAAAATTTTTCTTTCCTAAATAGAGAAAACGATGAGAAACCAATTGATTTGGCATTAGAATCTCTATTTGGAAGTGCTCCTAAAACGACGCTCACTGATAAGAGAAAAAAAATTGAATTTCAAGAATTGGCCTATAATTTTTCTGATTTTGAGGAATTACTCTCGGCAGTTCTTAAATTAGAGGCAGTGGCATGTAAAGACTGGCTCACCAATAAGGTTGATCGATGTGTCACGGGAAAAGTAGCTCAACAGCAGACCGTTGGGGAATTGCAACTTCCCCTGAGTAATTGTGGTGTTATGGCTCTGGATCATAAAGGAAATAATGGGGTGGCAACTGCTATCGGTCACTCTCCTGTGATCGGCCTAATTGATCCTGCTAAGGGCAGTGTGAATTCAATAGCCGAGGCGTTAACTAATATCATTTGGGCTCCACTTCAAGAAGGGTTAAAATCTGTGAGTCTATCGGCAAACTGGATGTGGCCCTGCAATAATGAAGGGGAAGATGATAGATTGTATCGCGCTGTTGAGGCTTGTGCCAACTTTGCGATAGAGTTAGGAATTAATATACCCACGGGAAAGGACTCTTTATCCATGAAACAGAAATACCCTGAAGGGGATGTTTTAGCTCCTGGAACGGTAATTATTTCATCAACAGGACAGTGCAGTGATATTAATAAAACAATCGTCCCTTGTGCGGTTCCAGAGAAGGGAAATTTATTTTACATTAATCTTTCTTCAGAAAAACACAAACTCGGTGGCTCCTCACTTGGTCAGGTAATTAACAAAGTAGGAATGAAAGCTCCTGGAATAAAAGATATTAAAGGCTTTGAGAAAACTTTTAATTTTGTTCAAAAATTAATTTTAGATAAAAAAATTATTTCAGGTCACGACATTTCCTCAGGCGGAATGATAACAACCCTTTTAGAAATGTGCTTTCCCTCTCAAAATGTTGGAATGGAAGTTAATCTTTCATCGGTTAGCGAATTCGATACTACAGGTATACTATTTTCTGAAAATTCAGGATTAATTATTCAAAGTGAAGAACACTTGACTGAACTTCTTAGATCAGTTGGTATTGATTGTTTCAAAATAGGGAAAGTCAACAAAAGTGGCGCTTTAAAAATAAAAAATCAAAATGATGAATTGAATCTCGATGTAGCTAAATATAGAGATATTTGGTATTCAACTTCAACAGCCCTAGATAGACATCAAACTAATAACGGTCTGGCTGAAACAAGATTTAAAAATTATAAACAAACTCCTTTACATTTTAAATTCCCTAAAGATTTTCATGGCCAACTAAGCCAAAAAATCAAAAAAAGAATCAAGGCCGCTATTATTAGAGAGAAAGGAAGTAATTCCGAAAGGGAGATGGCTTATGCAATGCACGTATCAGGTTTTGATGTTTATGATATTCATATGACTGATTTAATTAACGGAAGAGAAAACTTAGATGACTATAAGTTCATTGTGGCGGTCGGGGGTTTCTCAAACTCCGATGTCTTGGGATCTGCGAAAGGATGGGCAGGAGCTTTTTTATACAATCCAAAAGCCAAGGAAAGTCTGGATAACTTTTTTGCAAGAGAAGATACACTTTCATTAGGCGTATGCAATGGTTGCCAGCTATTTGTGGAATTAGGGTTAATTAATCCTGATCATACCGAACTACCTAAAATGGAACACAATAATTCTGGAAAATTTGAATGCCAATTCACTGCAGTTAATATCCAAACATCTTCATCGGTTATGATGAGGGGATTGGAAGGAAGCACATTAGGCATCTGGGCAGCACACGGAGAAGGAAAGTTTTATCTCCCCATGGAAGAATCAAATTACCAAGTACCGGCAAAATATCATTATGATAAATATCCAGCAAACCCAAATGGATCTAAATATAATGCTGCCATGCTTTGTAGTAATGATGGTAGGCATCTTGTAATGATGCCTCACCTAGAGCGATCTACTTTTTCTTGGAATTGGGCTCATTATCCATTGGAAAGAGAAGATGAATTCTCTCCTTGGATTATCGCTTTTGAAAATGCCCTAAATTGGTTTTCTCAAGATGAATAAATTTAATATCGTTCTTATTAAATTATTATTTTAGATTTAAAATCCGAAATGAAGCTGACAAGAATTTTTGATATACTAGCAGTTCAGGTTGAGAAAAATCCAATTAAAAAATGCTTATCCATGAAAAAAAATGGAGAATGGGAAGCTACCTCCACTCACGAATTCTTGAACAAGGCTAACCAAATCAGTTCCGCGTTTCTAGAATTGGGCGTAAAGCCTCAAGATAAAATTGCATTAATCACCTCAGCTAATAGGACTGAGTGGTCAATAGTCGATATTGGGATACTTCAATTTGGCGGAATTACAGTACCGTTGTATCCTACAATTAGTTCAGCTGACTATGAATATATATTAAATCACTCAGAAAGTACTTATTGTATAGTCTCAGATAAAGAGATCTTCCATAAAGTATCATCAATTAAAAACAAAGTAAAAGGGTTAAAAGATATTTATAGTTTTGAGAGAATAGACAATTGTAAACATTGGTCTGAACTATTATCGCTTGGAAAAAAAATCCTAAATGACAAAGAACTTAAAAAGGTAAAATCAAGGGTCAATCCTGAGGATTTAGCGACTATTATCTATACCTCTGGTACTACTGGAATTCCAAAAGGAGTTATGCTAAGTCACCGAAACATCTTGTCTAATG
>NHFW02000024.1 GCA_002171295.2 Flavobacteriaceae bacterium TMED121 | reverse complement strand
GGAGATTTGGAATATATTTCTTCAATGAAGATTAAAGATTATGAACTGTACAACGTTAAAAATGACTTTTCACAACAAGAGGATCTATTCAAAAATCACGCTGATAAGAAGAATTTAAAGTTGTTAATAGATAATAAATTAAATGAGCTTCAGACAAATATGTACCCCTGGAAAGATTTACCAATGTATTTAGATAGAAGGCGTCGGCCAAAAAGCAAAATGGCAGCATTTGATAAAAGGAACGGCGGTATATAAGTCTTAAGTGTCCCTTTTTTAAGTTTCTCTTTGGGCCCTTGCAATTGTTTCATTTTAAAAAATTTGTTTTGAAATTTTTCTATCGTTATATTAACATGGGTCTAATTTCTTGCAGTTGATAAAATTTAAAAAAATACTTGTGGGTTTTGCCTTTTCTCCTAACCTAAAGGCTAATGTTTATGAGGCGCTTCGAATGGCTTCATTTTTTAATGGCGAACTTATATTTTTTCACGTTGGAACAAAAACCTCAGAAAAAGTTTCTCGATTTATGGACTTGGTAAAATCAAGCCCGGTCCAACCAAAAAAAATATCTGTACGGTGGGAAATAGGAAATCCTGTATCGGTTTTACTCAAAGCCAGTGAAAGCTTTAAGGCTGATTTAATTATTTTGGGGGCATTAAAAAGAGAAAATGTAGTAAAATTTTACATGGGTTCCATCGCAAGGAAAATAACGCGAAGATCAAATTGTTCTATTTTATTGTTGATCAATCCTTCCGTTGAAAGGCACCCTTGTCAGCATATTGTTGTCAACGGTTTTGAAAGCCCTCAAACTAAAACAACAATTGAAGCCTCATTTATCATTGCAAATGCGCTTGGAGCACAAAAAATATCCCTGGTTGAGGAGATTAGTAGATCAGAAGTTGATGTTAGTGTAGATGACGACAGAAGTTTGAGGCGGGCAACGTTAAAAAAAGAAAAACTAAGTAGGCGTGAGCAAACACGTGTCTCAGATTTTGTTAAAAAATTGCCCTTAAAGCTTACAAAGAAAATTAATTGGAAAACCCAAAGTATCTTTGGTAAAAGAGGATACTCAATTGGGCACTACGCTAAAGTAGTTCGAGCGGACCTTCTAATTATGAATGCTGAGAAAAATCTTGGGTTTTTCGACAGGCTTTTTACTCATGATATTGAGCATATTCTTGCTGAGTTACCTACTGATGTATTAATTTTAAATAGCGAAAAGAGTGAATAAGGTGAATTCAGCAAGACAATTTATGTTGGACTTGCCTAAAAATATTTTTTCAGGTTTTGTTGTCTCTCTTATTGCCCTTCCTTTAGGTCTGGGTTTAGCACTTGCATCTGAGGCTCCCCCTATTGCCGGTATTATAGCCGCAATTGCTGGAGGGATAGTTGTTTCTATCATGGGGGGGTCTCACCTCACAATTACTGGCCCAGGAAACGGTTTGGTGATTGTCATATTATCTGCTATTGTAGGCCTTGGTGATGGGGACTTGTATCAGGGCTATCTTTTTACTTTGGCAGCCATAATTATTTCGGGAGTCTTACTATTTCTTTTTGGTCTTTTTAGGCTAGGTAGTCTAAGTGAATTTTTTCCTTCTTCTGCGCTACAGGGGATGCTTGCTGCCATTGGGGTTGGAATTTTAGCGAAGCAATTTCATGTAATGCTTGGCTTTACACAGGTCAAAGGGAATACTCTAAAGCAGTTAGCGCTGATTCCTGAGTCTATTAAAAATATATTTCTTAACCCTTCGTTTGAATTTTTGTTAGCGAGTGCGATTGGTGTTGTAAGTCTCGTTTTTCTTTTTCTTTATTCTAGAATTAGAAATCCGCTTTTTCATCTAATTCCTGCTCCAATGTGGGTTGTTATCGGCTCTATCACGATAATATATTATTTTGATATAATTCAGAATAATTCTCAAGTGTTAAATCCTGCCCTCATGATTACACTTCCTGATAACCTCATTGGCTCTTTTCCAACTCCAAATTTTGGTAAAATGCTCACTTCAGAATTCATTGGTCACACAATGTCTATTACGTTAGTAGCCGTAATTGAGTCTTTACTAAGTATTAAAGCAGTCGACAAATTAGACCCTTTAAAAAGGCGTTCTAACATNAANAAAGATCTGCGCGCTCTAGGAATTGCAACAGGTGTGAGTGGGTTTTTTGGAGGACTAAATGTAGTTACGGTAATTGCAAGAAGCTCTGTTAATGTGAATAATGGCGCAAGTAATCGGTCAGCTAATTTCTTTCACGCTATATTTTTATTGGTTTTCATTCTGCTATTCGCGGAGCAAATTCAGTTAATCCCTCTTCCNGCACTTGCAGCTATTTTAGTCTACACAGGATATAAGTTGGCAGCTCCAGAAAACCTATTGAAAATATATAAGGTTGGTAAAGAACAGGCAATTATATTTGTCACTACTCTGGTCGCAACATTAATTACAAGCTTAACTACAGGTATCCTTATAGGCATTATTGCAACACTATTGGTGCATATTTTTTTAAATAAGAGCAGCTTCCTTTTTACTCAAAATTGGCTAAAACCAAATGTGCTAATGTATCTCGAAGAAGGTTCTGGCAATTACTATGTAAGCGTTAAAAACTTCTGCAGCTTTTTAAATTTCTTTAAACTTAAAGCAAAACTAGATGAAATCCCTCCAACTGAACACGCGATNGTAGATTTTTCTTTATGCGAGTTTGTAGATCATACTGTGATGGAGGGGGTAAATGACTACAGTCAAGGATTTTCGAGAAATGGGGGGATTTTTGAAATCATTGGACTTGATGTGCATGAGGCGGGGACAGAACATCCCTTTGCAATAAGAAAAAGCTTACCCGAAAAATCATTTTTAAACTTTAGTNTTTCTTTAACCAAAAGGCAAAAGTTGCTTGATGAGCTTTCGAGTATTTTGAAGTGGAATTACCTCCCTGATCCTGTTTCTAATTATGGGGATTTAGAGCATTTTATTTACTTCAGAAGAAAGTTAATCAACTATAGTTATAACTCTGTTGTGAGTAAAAACAAAAACTCGTCACTCTTTGATTTATCATATAGCGAAGGTGCTTTTATCACTAAGGAAGATTTAAAATCAACTTTTTTACAAATTAAAACTCCTTATCAAATGCCCGTTTTTGTTCTTGACAAGGAAAATTTGATGTCTTCCCTTTACGGACTTTCAGGGCTTCACGACATCGATTTCAAAAAGCATCCTGACTTCTCAAAACGGTTCTTTTTAAGTGGGGAAGACAAAAAAGCGATTCGATCCTTTTTTACTAATGATTTAATTTTCTTTTTTGAAAGTCACCCGTTATACTACATTGAGTCAAAAGGAGACAGTATACTTATTAGGGGAAAAGAAAGGCTTGCTAGCATTCAAGAAATCAAGCATATGTTAGCTTTTACTGAGGAACTTCTTAAGTTGCTTAATGCCAAAAAAAGCTAAAAATTCTATTTTATTCCAGTCCATACTATAAATTTGTAGGACTTGAACTTAGATAAAATGAAAACTAAAATTTTAAAGATTTTGCTGGTCGGAATAATTACAAACCTTTCTGCACAAGAAAAAAGAGAAACCATTGGATCAGTCGAGCGGATTAACCCCGAAATGGACCTTTATGTNCCAAAGGGATCTGAGGTTGAAATTTTAGCCCGCGGGTTTGGCTGGTCTGAAGGACCGGTTTGGGTTGACCAACTAAATGCGGTTCTATTTTCCGATGTAAGGAACAATAAAGCTTACCGCTGGGATGATAAAAATGGATTGAGCGTATTCCTTGACCCTAGCGGGTTTACAGGAATAGTCCCTGCAAACAAAAAAGCGGGTTCAAATGGACTAACATTAAACTCAAAAAACGAATTGGTGCTTGCAATGCACGGTGACAGAAGAATCGCCAAACTTAAAAGCTGGAATGAAAAAACTTTTGAAACCATCGTTAATCGATATGAGGGAAATTTGTTTAGCAGCCCAAATGACTTAGTTTATGCTAAAAATGGCGATTTGTACTTTACCGACCCACCCTACGGATTAAAAGATTTTAATAATGATGGGTTAAAAGAATTGCCTTATAATGGGGTTTACAAGCTTTCCTATTCTGGAAGTCTTTCTCTTATAATAAATGACCTCAGCATCCCAAATGGTATTGCAATATCAAATGACCAGAAAACACTTTATGTAAATGTTTCAGACCGAGAGGACATGAAAATAATGGCATACGACGTTACTTCGTCAGGTGTTACTAATGGTAGGGTTTTTTTTGACGGGAACGAGCTTGCTAAAAAAGACAATGGAAGTTTTGATGGATTAAAAATTCACCCCTCTGGAACAATCTTTTCTACAGGTCCTGGCGGAGTGCTAGTCATTAAGCCAGACGGAACTCACCTTGGCACTATTAGGACCGAAAAAAGCTCTGCTAATTGTGCTTTCGACTCCAGCTTTCAGAACCTTTACATGACCTCACACATGTATTTAACTAGAATTAAACTTTAGAGTATATGANGTTACACCCCATAGAATGTGGAAACTTCAAGCTCGATGGGGGGGCTATGTTTGGTGTAGTTCCAAAAATGCTTTGGCAAAAAACCAATCCCGCTGACAAAAATAATCTTGTCGAGGTGTCAAGCCGTTCTCTTTTAGTTGAAACGGGCAACAGNTTAGTCCTGATAGATGCTGGAATGGGAAATAAACAAAGTAAAAAGTTTTTTAGTTACTATAATAGATGGGGAGACTTCAGTCTAGAAAAGTCATTAAANGAAAAAGGGTTTCACAGGGACGAAATAACTGACGTATTTCTCACACACCTTCACTTTGACCATTGTGGGGGGGCAATTATAAAAAACCAAAAAGGAAATCTTATTCCTACTTTTAAAAATGCTACCTATTGGTCTCACAAAAAACATTGGGAATGGGCGAACAATCCAAATTCCAGAGAGAAAGCNTCTTTTTTGTCTGAAAACATTCGTCCTATTAAAGAAAGTGGTCAGCTGACTCTATTAGAGGGAGACGAGTTTATCATGGAAAACTCTCCTCTCGGTTTTGACGTAATCGTGGTAAATGGCCATACCGAAAAACAAATGTTGCCACTAATCAGTTATAAGAATAGAACAATTGTTTTTACTGCTGATTTAATTCCTACTGTTGGGCACCTGCCGCTAGCATATGTTATGGGCTACGATACTCGGCCTTTAATATCATTAGAAGAAAAAAATCGTTTCTTAAAATTGGCGTATGAAAAAAAGTTCTTGCTCTTTATGGAGCATGATCCTTTTCATGAGCTTATCAATCTTCGGCAAACGGAAAAAGGCGTTAGAATGAATCAGAATCATACCCTAAAAAGTTTTTTTGAATGAAGAAAATACACCCCCTGATTTTAATGGCCCTTATGTCTTCGTGTGGTGCGATAAAGTTTAATGCTGATCCTTTGAGTGGTCCGCTTTATTTTGAAAATAAAAAAGCCCCATTGTCTGATATAGAAAAAAAACAATGGCACTTATTGGATTTAATAAAAGACAGTATTCCTGGAATGAGTGTTGAGAGGGCTTATGAAGAGCTTCTGAAAGACAAAAAGGGATCATTGGTAATTGTAGCTGTAATTGATTCTGGAGTTGACATCAACCACCCAGAGCTAAAAAACGTCATATGGGTTAATGAAAACGAAATACCAAATAATGGTATAGACGATGACGANAATGGTTTTATTGATGACATTAATGGGTGGAATTTCTTAGGGAATTGTGAGCAAGAAAACATGGAGTCTGTAAGGCTACAAAAAAAAGAAGATCCTTTATCTGAGGTATACAAAAAATTTGAAAAAGAGAGACAAAAAAACATTCAAGACAAGCTTCAAGAAATTTCAAATATTGATGACTTTATGAATAAAGCCATAGCCTCTGACAGTATTATCAAGAAAATACTGGGTAAAAAAAGCTACAGACTAGAGGATATAGAAAGTTTTTCTCCCAAAAGCTTTAAATTAATAAACGCTCTGATGTTTCAGCGTTCGTTTCAAGAAAGAGGCTTATCCATTTTAAAACTTGAAGATTATAAAAAAACCGCGTTGACGTCAATCGATAAGCATTATAGTCTTGATTTTAATCCTAGATCTATTATTGGGGATAATCCTGATGACATAAATGATGTTGGATATGGAGATGGTAATGTAATTGGCCCTACTCTCTCCGGCGCTGACCACGGAACTCACGTTTCAGGCATTATAGCCTCCGCTCGAAATGACAATAGTGGCTCTAAAGGAATCTATAATAATATTAGGATAATGGTTTTAAGAGCTGTTCCCGATGGAGATGAATATGACAAGGATGTAGCTCTTGCCATACGTTATGCCGTTGACAATGGAGCAGCTGTAATAAATACTAGTTTTGGTAAAGGTTATTCCCCCCACGCAGATTGGGTTTGGGATGCCTTACGTCACGCTGAAAAGAATGACGTTTTGATTGTAAATGCTGCTGGCAATAGTAGTGCTAATATTGACCCCGGAATGAAAAAAACTTTTATTACNGACGAAAACAAAGGAGAAGAAATNGTTTCTAATTTTTTAACGGTTGGTTCTTCTTCTTATGTTTATGATAAAGAACAAATATCCGTTTTCTCTAATTATGGAAAGATGAATGTAGATATATTTGCGCCTGGTGATAAAATATGGTCCACAATACCTGACAAAAATTTTGATTATCATAGTGGAACTTCAATGGCCGCCCCTAACGCTACTGGGGTGGCTGCCGTTTTAAGGTCGTATTTTCCAAGGATTTCCGCGGTTGAAGTAAAAAACATTTTGATGAATTCGGGCCTGCCATTATTTGACAGAGTTAAACTGCCAGGGGCTGAGGAATTATTTAATCCCAAAAGTCTCTCTCGGTCTGGGAAGTTGATTAATTTATATAATGCTCTCATCTACGCATCTAACAGGAATAGAAATTATGATCTCTAAATTCTTAAGTACTTTTCTTTTCGTATTTTCAACTTATTGCTTTTCTCAGAATTACTGGCAGCAAAAAGTTGACTACAAAATGAATGTAAAGGT
This sequence comes from Flavobacteriaceae bacterium TMED121, assembly GCA_002171295.2. GTDB lineage: Bacteria > Bacteroidota > Bacteroidia > Flavobacteriales > Flavobacteriaceae > UBA8316. Next base: position 31,372 of record NHFW02000024.1, on the reverse strand, counting down.
GAATGTGGAGGATTTCACCTACACCGGAGAACAGGATTTAATCTATACCAATAACTCCCCTGATGTTCTTCATAAGGTTTTTTACCACCTTTATTTTAATGCTTTTAGGCCGGGGAGCGAGATGGCTGCTAGAATCAAAAATGGAGGTGATGAAAATACTCGTTTTGATGTAGACATTGACTCTATTAGTTACCTACAGGAAGGATATTTAAAAGTATATGACCTAAAGCAAGATGAAAACCATATTAAATCTGAGCTTTCCGGAACAATTCTTGAAGTAACGCTTGAAAACCCGATAATGCCTGGTGATAGTACGTTTATTTCCCTCAAATTTGAGGGAAAAATCCCAGATCTTATAAGGCGAGCTGGGAAAAATTCCTCTGAAGGTGTTGCCCTTTCAATGGCGCAATGGTATCCTAAAATGGCAGAGTATGACTATGAGGGCTGGAATGCAGAGCCATACTTGGGTAGGGAGTTTCACGGTGTTTGGGGAAACTTTGATGTAAAGATTACCTTGAATAAAAAATATGTTGTTGCTGCAAGTGGCTATTTACAAAACGCTGACGAAGTCGGGCATGGATACTCAAAGGGAAAAGGTAAGCCTAAAAAGAAAAAACTTTCCTGGCATTTCTATGCACCTAATGTCCACGATTTTACTTGGTCTGCTGATCCTAAATATATCCATGATACTTTGTTGGGCCCGAATGGTGTTAATCTTCATTTTTTTTACATTGACAATCCAAAATATAATGATAAATGGAAGAGATTACAGCCCAAAACTGCCGAGTTAATGACTTTTTACAATCAAGCCATCGGTGAATACCCATATAAACAATATACTGTTGCTCAGGGAGGAGATGGGGGAATGGAGTACGCGATGATGACATTAATAACTGGTAAAAGAAGTTATGAGAGCCTGGTAGGTGTAACGGCGCATGAGCTAGCTCACTCATGGTTTCAACAGGTTCTCGCAACAAATGAAATGAAATACGAATGGATGGATGAAGGCTTTACGACCTATATATCAACCTTAGCAGAGAAGGAAGTTTTAAATAAACAGAGCGAATTTCCTTTGATTTCATCATATGGAAATTATTTTTTTCTTGCCAAATCAGGAAAAGAACAGCCCCAACAAACAAATGCTAATAGGTATGATTATAATTTNGCTTATGAGATTTCAGCTTACAGTAAAGGAGCGGTTTTTCTTGCCCAACTNGGATACATCATAGGGCNAGAGAAACTCAAGGAGACTCTAAGNGAGTACTTTAAAGAGTTTAAATTTAAGCATCCTGTTCCCAACGACTTTAGAAGGGTTGCAGAACGCGTTTCGGGAATCCAATTGAAATGGTATCTAACAGATTGGACTCAAACGACAAACACCATTGATTACGCTATTAAATCAATTGAAGAAAAAAAACAAAAAACTTTTATAACGCTAAAAAGGATAGGTTCTATGCCAATGCCTTTGGATGTGTTGGTAAAATTCAAAGACGGTACTTCCTGTATTTATTACATCCCTATTCCACTAATGAGAGGGGAAAAAAAGAATCCATACCCCTTAGAGTGGGTTGTACTTAAAGACTGGGCTTGGGCTTATTCAGAGTATCAAATTATAATCAACAGAGACAAAGAAGACATTACAGGGGTTGCGGTTGATCCAAGCTTTTACATGGCTGATCTTGACAGAGAAAATAATTATCTTAATAACTAAAGTTGTCAGTATTTCCTCAAATAGAAAAACTTAAGAATAATGCTATAATTGATAGGGTTTTTAAAGAAGGTCGGCGAGTTCAATCTGGTTACTTGGCAATGCATTACTTAAAAAGNGAGGAAACNGGGGGCGTNATTTTTATTAATGTAGCGGTTTCAAAAAAAGAAGTTTGTTTGNCTGNTAATAGAAACAAAATAAAAAGAAAAATNCGCGCNTGTATAATCCACCGCCAGGAACCTATCAAAAAAAATCTTCATTCTGGTTATTATATAGTTTTATTTAAAGAAAAGGGGGTAGAGTCTTTCTCCTCAATATTAAAAAACTTTGATAAACTATTTGAGCGGCTTTCAACAAAAAANTAACCTATTCAAATAAAAAATAGATTTTTTGCTTTATTTACATGCTATTTTGTTTATCCTATTTTTATGTCTTCCTCCCTCAAAGGGGGTGGAAATAAAAGCATCTACCATCTCCAAAGCAACTTCTNCTTTTNTAAATCTNGCAGGTATACTAATGACNTTGGCGTCATTGTGAATCCTAGATAACTCTGAAATTTCNACTGTCCAACAAAGGGCCGCTCTAACTTTTTGATGCTTATTGGCTGTCATTGCAGCCCCATTTCCGCTCCCACAGATTACTATTCCTAAATCTGCGTTTCCTTTTCCTATGTCATCTGCTACGGGATGAACAAAGTCCGGATAATCCACGCTATCATTTACGTCGGTCCCATGATTTGAAATATTGTGTCCTTTTGTTTCTAAATATGATTTAATAACCTNTTTTAGCTCTAAACCTGCGTGGTCATTCCCTATAGATATTTTCATTTTTTCATTCAGTAAAATTNTNTCCTTTAAGCTTTTTTGTTCGTTNNTCTTTTAATTGTTTGTTAATAAGATATATTAATTGTTTTTGCAAAAGNTTATTTAAATTNCTNGTATATAAAAAGAATTAATAGCCTATATATTTTATTAATTTAAATACTCAACTTATAAGCTCCTAAAACATTTTTATCTACATTAAGTTATGCTTATTTAAACTTAAACTATTAACCGTTTTAATATATCAACAACTGTTTATTAATTATGTAAATATATATAATGCAGCGTTTTAATTTAATATTAGTAGGTAATAAAAGGTTTATAAGATTATTTTTTGAATAAATAAATTAAATACATTAAAAATTATACCATTATTAACAAGCTATAATAAGTATAATTTTTTTTTAATTAATAAATAAAAAGATAATTATAATGTTAAGTGTTTTAATAAGATAATGCTTCGTCGAAAAAAAGAAAGTATAAATTTGCAGTAGATAAATTATTGATGTCAAAAAAAAAAAAGATAGATAAAAATATTCAAGGAAAAGTAATCTCTATTTTTAAAACCAATTTCAACCATTCTTTCAATTATAAACAAGTTGCTTCCAAATTAGGTGTTCAAGATACTCGAGGTAGAAATGCAATTTTAAAAATATTGGCAAAGCTATGCTCTCAAAATATTTTAAAACAAAGTGACCCTGGGAAATATAAATTACTAATGGAGACAAAGAATTATAAGGAGGGCACTATAGAAATTAACTCGTCTGGTAATGGTTATTTATTAACTCCTGAAGGAGAAGACGATATATTTGTGTCGCGTAAAAATCTTGGACAGGCATTTAATGGAGATTATGTTTCAATATATCAATTTAATAGAAAAAAGAGTGGAAGAAATGAAGGTGAAATAGTAGAAATTATAGAAAGAAAAAATCAAAATTTTATTGGTATTCTAGAACGTAAAAAAGAATTTGGTTTTGTTAATACTCGAAGTAATAAAATGCACACAGATTTTTTTATAGAAATAGAAGAATTAAAAGAATTTAAAAATGGAGATAAAGTAATAGTTGATTTTAAAAAATGGCCAAAAAAGGCATCTTGTCCTTTCGGAAGAATTATAAAATCTTTAGGGCAACCTGGAGAACTTAATACAGAAATGCACGCCATTATGTATGATTACGGTTTTCCCGAAGAGTTCCCAGATGCTGTTGAAAATTACACCAAAAACATTGATACAAGAATTGATAAAAAACAGCTTGCCACAAGAAAAGATTTTAGAAACAAAACAACTTTCACCATTGATCCAATAACAGCAAAGGATTTTGATGATGCAATATCTTTTGCTCAGCTACCAGGAAATAAAAAAGAAATAGGAATTCATATAGCTGATGTTTCTCATTATGTCAAACCAAATAGTATTTTAGATGAAGAAGCATATGATCGCGCAACATCAGTTTATCTTGTAGACAGAGTGGTGCCGATGTTACCTGAGCTATTATCCAACGGGGTTTGCTCATTGAGACCACAAGAGGAAAAATACACATTTTCAGCAGTATTTGTTATAAATGATAAAATGGAGATAGAAAAAGAATGGTTTGGAAAAACTNTTATTTATTCCGANCANCGNTTCTCTTACGANGAGGTACAATTNATCTTAGANTCACAAGATAAAAANGTAAGNGGCNCGNTATCCNTGACAGGNAAATCATATAACGTNTCTGAAGAAATATTCTCTGCCCTACAAAACCTTAACTCCTANGCTAAAATCNTACGAGAAAGAAGAATGAAAAAAGGAGCCTTATCATTCGATAGGGTTGAAGTAAAATTTAATNTAGATAAAGAGGACAACCCAAGNAGTATTTACTTCAAAACATCAAAAGACGCCCACAAATTAGTTGAGGAATTTATGTTACTAGCCAATAGAAGGGTAGCAGAGTTTATTGGGAAACAAAAACAAAAAAAACCTTTTGTATACAGGGTTCATGATTTACCAGATGAAGATAAATTGATTAACCTAAAAAATATTGCCGGAAATCTAGGGTATAAATTAGATTTAGATTCCAATAAAATTAATAGTTCCCTTAATACCTTATTACAAGAATCTCATGGGAAAAATGAACAACAATTAATAGANACNCTTGCTATTCGTTCAATGAGTAAGGCGGTCTACACCACAGATAATATCGGACATTATGGGTTGGCTTTTGAGTATTACACCCACTTCACCTCTCCTATTAGAAGATATCCAGACGTATTAGTGCACCGCTTGTTGGAGTCTTATATTAATGACCACAATGAAATAAATAAAGTTCCACTAGAGGAGGCCTGCACACATTCATCTAGTAGAGAGCAATTAGCAACGAAAGCAGAAAGAGATTCTATAAAATATATGCAAGTTAAATTTATGGAAGATAAAATTGACCAGTGTTTTAAAGGGGTTATATCTGGAGTAACAGACAGGGGGATCTATGTAGAAATATTGGAAAATAAGTGTGAGGGNTTTATTAAAATAAAGGAAATAAAAGGAGATTATTTTTCATATGATGAGCGAACGCATAGCTTAATAGGGGAAAGAACCAAAAAAAGTTATCAANTAGGAAGCCTTATAGAAATTGCTGTAAAGAAAGCAGATTTATTAAAGAGACAATTAGATTTCATTTTGTCTGAACCAATAGAATAATTAATTTAGTTTTAAATAAATTTCAACCATGATTCGAGCTAAGTACATTTTTCTTTTTTTTACGATATCTTTTTTATCTGTTAACGCTCAAGAAGAAAACCAAATAGATGANTCTTTAAAGGGTAGAGAAGTTTTNATNGATGATTTTATGAATATTAAAGTTTACTCTGGTATTGAGATTAAGCTTATACCCTCTGATGAAAATAAACTTGTCATAAGCGGAGAAGACAANATAAGTGTANTAGCAAAAATTAAGAGAAATACACTTAAAATACGCCACACTTTAGAAAACATTTTAAATCCAACATTTACCTACGTTGAGTTATATCATACCGCTATTTTAGAAGAAATATCNCTTTATCAAGGAAGCGACCTAAGCTCTGACAGCATTTATGAGCAGACGAGTATTAATCTTAAAGTTCAAGAGGGATCAACAATGAATTTAGTTTTTAAAGGAGAGAAGATTTCTTCATTAGTTAGCACTGGGGGTCAACTTTTTTTATCGGGTGAAGTAACCAATCATGAAACCGTTGTAAATAGCGGAGGAGCTTGTGAGGCAGAAACGCTAATATCTGAACAAACAAGAGTAAGCGTTACCGCAGGAGGCCTGTCATATGTAAACGCATCTAAACTAATAGANGCTAAAGTTACCGCAGGGGGAATAATACGAATCTACGGCAGCCCTAATAAAATAATTACAAAAAAAACAATTGGAGGGCAAATTTTTGAAATGAAATAAGCCCTCAATTAANAAAAGTTTNGAGGCATCGAGCGGATTCGAACCGCTGTAAAAGCTTTTGCAGAGCTCTGCCTAGCCACTCGGCCACAATGCCATACTCCAAAAGTAACAAAATTTTTATCTATATTTTTAAACTATCGACTTCCTTTTCTTATGATAGTAACCGCAGAGATATTCCCATTAATTGGGGGGTTTTGTTTTGCAACCTTAACCTCAACTTCTTTAACCGCATTCATTGATCGAAGGACTTTAGAGACTATTCTCTCTGCTACGTGTTCAAGAAGCTTTGACCTGATTGCCATTTCATCATTAACTATTTTTAGTAGATCAACATAATCTACCGTATCCTCAAGTTTGTCAGAAGCTGCAGGCATCCCAAGATCCGTATTTACACATAAGTTTACAATATAATCGCTGCCAATCTTCGCCTCTTCGTCCATACATCCATGAAAGGCATAAACTTTAATATTTTCTANAACAACTTGATCCACTTTAATCTTTTTGGCTAAGATATAATACCCCTTTATTATATTCTTACAAATCTGCTTTTAATATCTTTGATAAAACTCTATTTATGTCTGAGCGACCGCTAAACTTTATTGAACACATTATTGAAGATGATCTAAAATCTGGGTTGTCTCCAAAACATTTGCGTTTTCGTTTTCCGCCAGAGCCTAACGGATATTTACACATTGGCCACATAAAAGCTATTTGTCTAAACTTCAATTTAGGAGACAGGTATAGCGCCCCTGTTAATTTAAGATTTGACGACACTAATCCGGCAAAAGAAGAATTACAATTTGTTGANGCCATCAAAAAAGACATNAGGTGGTTAGGATTTAATTGGGCTGAAGANCGCTATGCATCTGATTATTTTCAGCAACTTTATGATTGGGCTATATTGTTAATAGAAAAGGGCTTTGCTTATGTTGATTCCCAAAAGTCTGAACAAATAGCATCTCAGAAAGGAACCCCCACTAAATCTGGAGAAAATAGTCCTTACAGAAACAGAGTGATTGAAGAAAACAAATTGCTTTTTCAACAAATGAAAGAGGGAAAACACGAGGAGGGTNCTCATGTGCTTAGGGCAAAAATTGATATGGCTTCCCCCAACATGTTATTAAGGGACCCTGTTATGTATAGAGTTCTTCATCAACCTCACCACAGAACCGGTACCAAGTGGTGTATTTACCCAATGTATGACTGGACACATGGCGAATCAGACTACATAGAAAAAATATCTCACTCGCTTTGCACTTTAGAGTTTAAACCCCACCGTGAGCTATATGATTGGTTTCTTGACGCATTGTCACCATTAAACAACATTCGCTCTAAACAACGAGAGTTTGCCAGATTAAACCTTTCTTATACAGTTACTAGCAAAAGAAAGCTTAAAAAACTGATTGATCAAGGTCATGTTAATGGCTGGGATGATCCAAGAATGCCAACTATTAGCGGACTGAGAAAAAGAGGTTATACCCCTGAGTCTCTTCAGAACTTTGTCAATGCGGCTGGGGTGGCAAAAAGAGAAAATATTATTGACGNNTCCTTGTTAGAGTTTTGTATAAGAGATCACCTTAATAAAGTTGCTCCTCGGGTCATGGCGGTTATTGATCCGATTAAATTGACCATTAAAAACTATCCCGCTGGAAAAAGTGAAATGCTTATTGCAGAAAACAATCCCGAAAATGATTTGGCTGGACAGCGACAAATCCCTTTTTCGGGAGAACTCTACATTGAACAAGAGGATTTTAGAGAAGAGGCAAACCGCAAGTTTTTTAGACTAACCCTTGGAAAAGAAGTTCGTCTTAAGAACGCTTATATTATAAAAGGAGAAGAGGTAGTTAAAAATTCTGAGGGAAATATAGTAGAAATTATATGCACTTACGACCCATTAAGTAAAAGTGGATCAGGTTCCGAGGAGAGTCAAAGAAAAGTAAAAGGAACACTACATTGGGTGACTTGCGCGGATGCGCTGCCAATTAAAGTTAACCTATATGATCGCTTATTTTCTGTTCCAGAACCTGACAGGAACAAAGATGATGACCCAGGAGAACACATCAACCAAGACTCTCTAAAAGTCACTAAAGGATACATTGAACCTTCTGTACTCAAATCTCCATTCGGTTCAAGGTACCAATTTCAGCGGTTGGGATACTTTATTTTAGATAGTAAGAATGATAAAGGCCAACTCGTTTTCAATAAAACAGTTGGTCTTCGCGATACCTGGCAAAAGATTTAATTAGTCCTTACTGTCGCCTTTATCGTCAACTTTTTTTTGATTTTCTTTCTTCATGGCTTCACCTATTTGGTTGCTGGCGGAAAAAGAAGCCACCATATTATTTAGCATATCACTTCCAGCTTGTGGAGAATTAGGTAGTAAAATAAGATTACTGTTTGTCTCCTCTCCTATTGACTGGAGAGTATCATAATGCTGGGTAACAACAATTAGTGCCGATGCTTCTTGTGAATTAATGCCTACATTGTTAAGTACATCTACAGACTCCTCAAGCCCCCTTGCAATTTCTCTCCTTTGATCTGCAATTCCCTGACCTTGAAGACGTTTACTTTCCGCTTCAGCTTTAGCTTTTTCAACGATTAATATTCTCGCGGCGTCACCGTCGTATTGGGCTGCGATTTTCTGCCTTTCGGCAGCGTTAATTCTATTCATCGCTGTCTTTACCTCTGCGTCAGGGTCAATATCCGTCACAAGGGCTTTTATTATATCGTATCCATAATTAACCATGGCGTCATTTAACTCTCCCTTTACGGCATTGGCTATCTCGTCTTTTTTTTCAAACACATCATCTAACCTCATTTTTGGCACAACAGCCCTTACCACGTCAAATACATAAGAGGTGATTTGATCCTGTGGAAAGTCAAGCTTATAAAATGCATCATAAACTTTCAGAGGAAGTATTTTGTATTGAACAGAGACCTTAAGCTTGACAAAAACATCATCTTTTGTTTTCGTTTCCACGATTACGTCTAGTTGTAAAATTCTCATACTTACCCTACCGGCTATTTTATCAATAAGTGGAATTTTAATATGAAGACCAGGCTTGCGAATTGCAAGAAATTTACCGAAGCGCTCAATTACCGCAGCAGTTTGTTGTTTGACAACAAAGACTCCTGATAGAACCAAAAGTGCGATAGAAAAAATAATGATATAGGTAGAAATATCCATAGGTTAATTATTTAAATAGTTTATTAATTTTTTGAGCCTTTTTAAAATTACTTCTTTTTCGAGTAAACCACAAACGACTAAAATGTCAGGACCACTTAAATTCCCAACAATTGCTAGTCTTAAACTCTGCATTATTACACTAAAAGGAAGCTCTTCTTTCTCACCCCAACTTTGCAGTTGTTTTTTCCAATTTGAAGCAGGGATATTTTTTTCGAGTATTTGAATAATAAAATTTAGCACTTTTTTTGGTTTACGATCTTGAATTTTTTTAATCACCTTTTCATCGTAACTAACCGGATCACTAAAAAAGAGACTAGCCTCTGATTTGAAATCTTCTAACAGAAATAACCTNTCCTTTAGGAGCCCGTAAATGGCAAGTTTCCTTTTTTCCGACACATTNGCCCCCACAACATTAAAAAATGAAGGAAAACGCTCTAAAATCAGTTTCGAATCAGAATTTGCCAGAAATTTGTGGTTTATCCATCGTGCTTTATCAAAGTCAAATCGCGCACCTCCCTTTTGTATTTTTTCCACTTCAAACAAATGGATTAATTCTTTTAGTTCAAAAATTTCTTTTNCGCTTCCAGGATTCCAACCTAATAGTGAAAGATAACTTAAAAGTGCTTCGGGTAAAAAGCCTCTCTCTTTAAACCCTTTACTGTTTTCCCATTCCAAGGGATATACAGGAAAACCCAATTGATCACCATCTCTTTTTGAAAGCTTTCCTTTACCCTNTGGCTTTAAGATTAATGGTAAGTGCAAAAACTGAGGAACAGGCCAATCAAAAGCATCGTATATCAGACGGTGCAAGGGTAAGGATGGCAACCATTCCTCACCACGTATCACGTGAGAAATTTTCATCAGGTGATCGTCTACCACATTAGCAAAATGATAGGTCGGCATACCGTCCCCCTTAATTAATATTTTGTCATCAATCTCGTCACTATGCACATTTATTTCTCCTCTTATTTTATCAGCTATGCTTATGGTTGTTCCAGCCTCCACCTTAAGCCGAATTACATAGTTTCCTTTTTTTATCTTTTCTGTTGTTTCTTCTTCACTTAGNCTAAGTGAATTCAATAAACCATTTCTATTTAAAGCGCTGTACTTAAATGTTTCCCCCTTTTTTTCGTGTTCCTTTCTCAACTCAGCTAGCGCCTCTCCTGAGTCAAAAGCATAATAAGCTTTACCGGTCTTAATAAGCTTTACGACTTCCCCCGTATAAATTTCCTTTCTTTCACTTTGCTTGTAAGGACCAAAATCTCCTTTTTTTTTGGGGCCCCTCTTCGGGTTCAATACCAAGCCACTTGAGCGAATTTAATATGTAANCCTCTGCCGCATCAACTTTTCGATTNTGATCAGTATCCTCAATCCTTAAAATAAAACTACCATTGTGTTTTTTGGCATAGAGATAGTTGAATAATGCTGTNCTTAATCCTCCAATATGAAGCGCCCCTGTTGGGCTTGGTGCAAATCTAACGCGTACGCTCATATATAATTTTTTATCAAAGATAATATCATGAACAAGCNTAAAGAAATTATTTGTTTTTTCTTTGTTTTATATTTGTGAAAAAAAGTGATACNGTTCTTTCATAAAGATTTTTTGGCTTTAAACGAAACACAACTGGCTGAATGGCTTTTTGGGGTTGCAAAAAAAGAAGGTTATGCTATTCAAAAATTGTATTATAATTTTGTTGACGCNTCTACGCTCCACGAACTGAACAAAAAATACCTGAATCACAACAATGATACTGATATTTTGACTTTTGACTATTCTGTTGAAAATGAAATTTCTGCCGAAGCTTTTATTTCACATGAAGCACTTGAATTAAATGCGCAAAAACATAATCAAAGTATTGAAAAAGAGACACTTAGGCTTGTTTCTCATGCGCTTTTACANTGTTTTGGCTATAAGGATAAAAGTCAAGACGAAAAATNACTAATGCGACTTAAAGAAGAAGAATGTATAGCAATGTTCCACGTGAAACAATAATTTATGTTTGAAGTAAAATATGACGTATTGGTTGTTGGGGGAGGGCACGCTGGAGCAGAAGCAGCCGCTGCTGCCGCAAATCTTGGCTCCAAAACCTTATTGGTAACCATGAATCTTCAAACTATTGGCCAAATGTCATGTAACCCTGCTATGGGAGGTATTGCAAAAGGTCAAATCGTCAGAGAGATTGACGCGCTTGGCGGCTATAGCGGAATCGTATCCGACAATAGCGCTATTCAATTCAAAATGCTTAACCGATCAAAGGGCCCTGCCATGTGGAGCCCAAGGGTTCAATCCGATAGAATGTTATTTGCTAAACAATGGCGCGATCTTCTTGAACAAACTCCTAATTTAGATTTTTATCAGGATATGATCAAGGACATCATTGTAACGCATGGCTCAATAAAGGGAGTAATAACCTCGTTGGGTATTCCTATATATTCTAAAACAGTTGTACTTACCAACGGCACTTTTCTAAACGGCCTAATTCACATTGGGGAGAAGAATTATGGAGGAGGTAGAGCAGGAGAAAAAGCTGCAACTGGCCTCACTGCTAGACTNGAGGATTTAGGATTTGAGTCAGGGCGTATGAAAACAGGAACGCCGCCTCGGGTAGACGGAAGGTCTTTAAATTATGAAGTAATGGAAGAGCAGCCTGGTGACGCTGACCCTTCAAAGTTTAGTTTTACTGATACCCCGGCCTTGACACAACAACGTAGTTGTCACATCACTTATACTAGCACAGACGTCCATGACTTACTACGTTCAGGATTTGATCGNTCTCCGATGTTTAATGGCAATATTCAAAGCACCGGCCCAAGATATTGTCCATCAATTGAGGATAAAATTAATCGNTTTACCGATAAATCAAGACATCAAATATTTGTCGAACCAGAGGGCTGGGACACTATAGAGGTCTACGTTAACGGCTTCTCTACCTCTCTACCAGAAGATATTCAATACAAAGCTTTGCGATGTGTTAAAGGCTTTGAAAAAGTCAAATTTTTCCGCCCTGGTTACGCTATCGAATATGATTATTTCCCTCCTACACAGCTAAAAAATAGTTTGGAGACCAAACNGGTAAAGGGTCTTTTTTTTGCTGGTCAAATAAATGGAACCACCGGCTACGAAGAGGCAGCTTCACAAGGACTTATAGCAGGAATAAACGCTCACCTTAAGTTGAACGAAAAGGCTCCTTTTGTTTTAAAAAGAAATGAAGCATATATTGGGGTTTTGATAGACGACCTTATTACGAAAGGCACTGAAGAGCCTTACCGAATGTTTACCTCAAGAGCTGAATACCGAACCATTTTGAGGCAGGATAACGCAGATTTAAGACTGACACCAATTTCCTTTGAATTGGGCTTGGCGAGTAAAGGTCGAATGAAGACAGTTGAGCTAAAGTTGTCCCAAACTCAGGCACTAGTTTCTTTTTTTAAAACACAAAGTTTTAATGTAGATGAGTTAAACCGCCTTCTTGAAATAAAAGAGTCAGCAATTGTNAAACAGCCAGATAAGCTGAGTAAAATATTCTCTCGTCCCAATATTACTCGGCACGATATGATGTCTATTGGGGTTGTTTCTTCTTATATTGAGGAGAATAAACTTGACCCCGATATNATTGAGCAAGCCGAGATTCAGATAAAATATGCTGGCTATATTCAAAAGGAAATGCTGAACGCGGAAAAGCTTAATCGACTTGATCATATCAAGATTCCTGAAGAATTTGATTATGATATTTTAGCCTCTTTATCCCATGAGGCGAAAGAGAAATTAAATAAAATTAAACCAGCAAATCTGTCTCAAGCATCAAGAATTAGTGGTATTAATCCAAGCGACATTAGCGTTCTCTTGGTTAAGCTAGGCAGATAATGTTCCACGTGGAACTTTGTTATGAAAAATAAAAACAACACTTTTTTGTTTACCGTAAAGGACTATTTGACATCAGGGGACTCCTTCAATCTCTATTGGGATAACCAAAAAAAAAGAGCGTGGACTGATCTAGGAGAAACAAAAGATTTGAACCATTACTACTCATCTGACCAATACATCCCTCATCAAGCAGAAAATAAATCTTTAATTAACATCCTCTATGGCCTTGCAAGAAGAGCAATGCTGCGTTATAAACTTAAACTATTTAAGTCATTTGTCAAACCCTCGGGGAAGTTGTTAGATATTGGCTGTGGAGCTGGAGACTTTTTGTCATTTATGGACAAAAAAAACTTTGATGTATCTGGGGTTGAAAACAATAATAGTGCTCTAGAAATATGTGACAAAAAAAAACTTAACGTATATAATTCATTAGAGAAAATTACAGATCGAACATTTGATATTATATCCTTATGGCATGTNTTGGAGCACTTACCACANCCAGAGGAAGTGATAGCCAANATTCATTCTTTATTGAGTGGTAAGGGCGTTTTAGTTATAGCAGTACCCAACTTTTCTAGTCACGATCGGCTGCATTACGAAAATAATTGGGCGGGGTTTGATGTGCCAAGACACCTTTGGCATTTTACTCCTGAGGGTTTGGAGGAAATGCTNTCAAGTGCCGGATTTAAATTGATTAAAAAAAGCCCGCTTTGGCTCGATGTTTTTTATATNTCTTTTCTCTCAGAAAAACANAAAGGCAATAAGNTTCCTTTTTTAACAGGAATGATAAAAGGAAGCTATTTTACCATCCGATCTCTCTTTTCCAAAAAACACTCTACTTTTTTTTCTGTTTTTATGAAACGGGTTGTTTAGCATTTAATAAGCGAGTCATTTCAAGCGCAAAATTGCTGAATAAAATTTTAGGGCTAGCATTTCGCTCCAGGTGATAAGAACTGTCCTCCAGCAGTCTGACCATTTGAAGAATGTTGCCACTGTGGACAAAAGGCGCAAATTTTTCCATATCAAAATCGGTGTATAGGGGCATATCATAAATAGATTTGGCTTGATAAGATAACAACATTGTTTGGCGTATAAACTCAAGAGCATACTTTAAAAAAGACTTCTGCTCTTCCCTGTTTAAAAGGCTCACGCGATCTGACCATCCCATCAAATCTATTACAATTGCTTTATTGGACTTGGCTCGAAAAGCAGCTCTCAAACATTCAATCCAAAGCTTTTCGAAGACAATTGAATGTTCAGGAGCCTTGATTAACGATAAAACCTTTCTCCAGCTTCCTCCNCCAGCGCTGATCAATTCTTTAGTTTTTTCACCTGCCCCAATTGCCATTAGTTTATTCTCAATCGCATTATCCATAAGGCGGTTTAATTTGACCACTTGGCACCGCGAAACCAAAGTCGGTAAAAGGAGATCTATTTGCTCNGTAACCAAAAACAAATAACTATTTTGAGGAGGCTCCTCAAGAAGTTTTAAAATTTTATTCGAAGCTGTTTCCGAAAGNTTCTCTACACCAAAAATTATCATGACTTTNTTCCCACCGCTGTGAGNTTTAAGATGCATTTTATGAAGCATCTTCGATACTTCTTCAACACCAATCATTCCCTGTTTATTCCCTGCTTCNAGTTGATTAATCCAATCCTGTGATCCTCCATACGGATGATTTTTAAGAAATGCGGACCAATCTTCACTAAAATCTTGCGATGTAGCTTTAGCGANACCCGAGGATTTCTTAATCACCGGATAAACAAAATGTAGGTCTGGATGATGGANTAATTTATTTGATGAAACTCCCTTTCGTTCTTCATTATTTAGTAACTCAAAACCATAAATTAATCCAAGCGCGCTTGACAAAGCTAGAGGAAGGCCTCCATAGCCACTAGGATCTACAAACACTTGACAATGAGGAGATTGACCNTTTGAGATGATCTCTTGTAGTTTTGATTTAAGCTTATCTTGTCCAACGATTTCGCTGTGGTACATTAGGCAGTTAAAATGTTTTATAATCCTAAAAATAATCAATCCTTTTGGATTACTCTTTATCTTCCAAAACAATGTGTCTAATGCAAAAAAAATAGCCACTCTAATGCTAAAAAAAAGNTATTTTTGAAAAAAATTACCGATGCACACACTTACTAACAATGATTTTTCTGGTCGTAAGGCCTTAATTAGGGTTGACTTTAATGTACCATTAGATGGAAACTTCCAAGTAACTGATAGTACCAGAATTCTTGCGGCCAAAGAATCAATTGATTATATTTTGAATCAAGGTGGTAGTTGTGTGCTAATCTCTCACCTGGGACGCCCTAAAGGAAAAGACGCTGCCCTTTCGCTATCTCATATTGTCAATAAAGTATCTGAAATATTGGGTAGATCTGTTTTGTTTTGTGACGATTGCGTAGGTCCAAAAGCCAACGCAGCAGCAGCAGAACTTAATCCAGGTGAAGTAATTCTCATGGAAAATCTTCGCTACTACCCCGAAGAGACAGCGGGGGATGTTGATTTTGCTCTTGGACTATCTAAGCTTGGGGATTTTTATGTCAATGACGCCTTTGGAACAGCTCATCGCCCTCACGCATCTACAACTATTGTAGCACAGTTTTTCGATGAAGATAAATATTTTGGCAAGCTGTTAGAAAAAGAGGTCAAAGCAGTTCAAAAAGTAATGGAGAAGGGGGAGAAGCCTGTATTGGCTATACTGGGCGGAGCTAAAGTTTCCTCAAAGATCACTATCATTGAAAATATGTTGGATAAAATTGATCACTTGATTATTGGAGGAGGAATGGTTTATACTTTTTCTAAGGCAATGGGGGGAAATATTGGACAATCCATCTGTGAAGATGACTATACAGACTTCGCTTTAGAATTAATGGACAAAGCCAAAACTAAAAACGTAAAAATTCATTTACCTACCGATGTTATNATCGCAAATGACTTTTCAAATAACGCCAATAAAAAAACCTGTAAAGTTTCAGAAATTCCTGACGACTGGCAAGGACTTGATGCTGGCCCAGAGACATTAAAGGCTTTTGAACAAGTTGTGATGAATTCAAAAACAATTTTGTGGAACGGACCCCTTGGNGTTTTTGAATTCGAAAACTTTGCAACGGGAACNATTGCACTAGGAGAATATATTTCAAAGAGTACTGCGGCNGGAGCCTATTCCCTTGTGGGCGGCGGCGACTCTGTAGCTGCTGTCAAACAGTTTGGATTACAATCTAAAATGAGCTATATTTCTACTGGTGGAGGGGCTATGCTAGAAAGTCTTGAAGGCAAATCACTTCCTGGCATAGCAGCGNTTCTTGCCTAGGTCACAATTATGAAAAAAATTGTTTTACTGGGNTTTTTTTTACTGTTGAATGCCTGTGTAGAGAATAAACCCAAAAACCGATATCTTCCAGATTCTAGTGGAAAAATCAACCACTTATCTGTTGTTATGCCTGAAAAAAGCTGGAATGGTTTTTTGGGCCATAAAGTAAGACATTTATTGTCAGCACCCTACGAAGGTTTACCCTTTGATGAGCCCCAGTTTTCCCTCAATTTTATTCCTGAAAAGGTCTTTACGGGCTTCGTTAGGAAAAGCAGAAATATCATTTGGTTTGTGAATGACTCTATTGGAAGATTCCAACTTTCTGAAAATATGATGGCTAAACCTCAACTTGTAGCAAAAGTAAGCGGTGAAGACCAAGAGGTCCAAGCATTTTACTTAGAGGAGAATATTGAGCTTTTAAGAGCATCAATCAACGAAATTGAGCGAACTGAAAAAAGGAGGAGGATAAGAAAGTCGCCAGGTAAAAACAAGGAATTATCTGAGAGATTTCAGGTTTCAACGACCTACCCATCGGCATATAAAATTTTTAAGGACACCCTAAACTTTACCTGGATACAAAAGCCAATTCAAAAGGGGCATATGAATATAATTGCTTACGCCCTTCCGCTTAATTCTTTAAAGGGAAATATAAAAAAGAGAATAACTACTATAAGGGATTCCATTGGCAAGGCTTATGTCCCCGGAAGACTACCGGGCTCTTATATGATAACAGAACAGGCCTTTAGACCCTACTATTATAGGNCCCAAATAAACGGTAAACTTGCCTATTTAACTAAGGGTACATGGGAAGTCGCCAATGATTTCATGGCAGGCCCCTTTATCAATTACATGATAAGAGATACATTAAAAAAACGATGGATGGTCATCGAGGGGTTTACATTTGCCCCTTCAGCGAGTAAAAGAGATTACATGTTTGAATTAAACACGATTCTTAGCAGCATAAATTTTGAATAAAGAGACAAAGATTAATCTTTCTCCGATTTGGAGTCAGCTTCTTTGTCTTCTTTTGTAGCGTTTTTAAACTCTTTTATTCCACTACCCAATCCCTTCATTAATTCAGGGATTTTTCTACCACCAAAAAGCAGAAGAACCACCACAACAATAAGAATAATTTGTGGTGCACCGATCATGCCGAGAAATAATATCATTGAAAACATTAGATGTATTTTTATTCAAATGTAATTAATATTTAAATGAAATCTAAATTTCTTTCACAGGCCTATAAATAATTTTTAAGCGTTATAACTATCTTTGTTTGCAATGGNTGATAAAAAAAACAAAAAACGCCTGTGGATTCAAAATCTTTTGAATCAGTATCGGATGATTGTTATCAATGAAAAAACCTTCAATGAAGAGCTTTCTTTTCGACTTACGAGACTGAACATAATAGTGGTAGCTATATTGATTATTACTTTTATTTTTATTGGGGCATTTTTTTTAGTTGCCTACACCCCGCTTAAAGAGTTTATCCCTGGTTATACCTCTACAAAATTGAGAAAAGATGCTATTAGAAATAGTTTTTTACTTGACTCTCTGTCTTCTGAATTTCTAAAACAACATCAATTTATAAAGGCAATGAAAAGTGCATTAATAGGAGAGGCTAAACCTGATGATCGAACATTGGGGGCCATAAATAACAATAATTTAGAAATTTTGAACACAGAAGAGAGAACTCTTGTAAAGGCAGATTCTTTGTTGCGACTGCAAGTTATGCAAGAAGACAAATACAACGTGATGCCAAACCCTCAGGGGAATGTTAAGTTTATGCTTTTTTCACCGGCCTCAGGAATCATCTCACAACCTTTCAACAACGAGATTAAACACTTTGCTGTTGATATTGCCTTAGCAAAAGANGTTCCCATCAAATCAGTAGCTCCAGGCGCTGTAATTCTTGCTGATTGGACGGCAGATACCGGTTATGTGATAGTAATCAAACACGATTATGGATTACTNTCTGTTTATAAGCATAACGCTTCAATCCAGAAATCTCAGGGAGATTTGGTAGANGCAGGCGAAGTTATCGCTTATGCTGGCGACACCGGAGAACTTTCCACGGGTTATCATCTTCACTTTGAATTATGGATTGATGGTTATCCAGTTGACCCAACTAATTTCATCGATTTTTCTGAAGGATTATGATTAAGGTATTAGCAGCAAAACTGTTTGCAAAGATAATCCACCAAAAAAATCAGAAGTGGATTAATAATCCTCTAGTTTACCAAAAAAAAACATTCAAAAATCTCATCAAAAAAGCTTCGGAGACTGATTTTGGGAAAGACCATGACTTTCATAAAATTAATGACTATACTGACTTTCAAGCTAAAGTTCCGGTGAGAGATTATGAGGGGTTACGACCATACGTTGAAAAGATGTTAGCCGGCAAAGCCTCGGTCCTGTGGCCAGGAAAGCCACTTTATTATGCAAAAACCAGTGGAACTACCTCTGGAGTCAAATATATTCCCCTTACAAGAGCCTCTATGCCAACTCATATAATTGCAGCTAGAGACGCTCTCTTAAATTATATACATAAAACTGGGAATGCAGATTTTGTCAATGGTAAACAAATTTTTCTTCAAGGAAGCCCTGTTTTAGAAAAAATTAAAGGGGTTACCTTCGGACGTTTATCAGGAATTGCGGCTCATTATGTTCCGAAATACCTACAAAAAAGTAGAATGCCTTCATGGGAAACTAATTGTATTGAGGATTGGGAAACCAAAGTCGACGGAATTGTAGAGGAAACTTTTTTGGAGAATATGACCCTAATTGCAGGCATTCCGTCTTGGGTTCAAATGTACTTTGAAAAGTTAATTGAAAGATCTGATCTTCCAGTAGGAGAGAAGTTTAAAAACTTCTCTTTATTTGTATACGGGGGGGTAAATTACGAGCCTTATCGCCCAATGTTTGAAAAATTAATCGGAAGAAAAGTAGACTCAGTTGAATTATTTCCTGCCTCCGAAGGGTTTTTTGCTTATCAAGACGAACCAAAGGAAAAAGGCTTACTGCTCTTGGTCGATAATGGGATTTTTTATGAATTTATCAAAGCCAGTAATTTTGGGGAGAACAATCCCAAACGATATACTTTAGGTCAAGTTGAGTTAGGCACCAATTATGTTTTGATTTTATCAACTACTGCTGGGTTGTGGGGTTACAATATTGGGGATACGGTAAAATTTGTATCCTTGTCGCCCTATCGAGTAGTTGTCACCGGAAGAATCAAACATTATATCTCTGCCTTTGGCGAACATGTCATTGGTAAGGAGGTGGAAACGGCAATGGAAGAGGCCTGTAAAGGTACTAACATTCAGGTTAAGGAGTTTACTGTTGCCCCACAAATTGACCCTAAAGAAGGATTGCCCTTCCATGAGTGGCTTGTTGAGTTTGAGAATTCACCTGATAAAATCGAACAATTTGCGGCTTTATTAGATCAAAAAATGCAAAAGCAAAATATCTATTACGAAGATCTAATTCGTGGGAAAGTACTGCGTAATTTAGTTATTACTCAAGTTGCTCCATCAGCTTTTTATACCTACATGAAAAGTATTGGAAAACTGGGAGGACAAAATAAGGTCCCTAGATTATCCAATGACAGGAAAATAGTGGATCAACTAACTAGAAAATAGCCCATGTACGAAACCCCCCATCACGCCAAACGTTATAGAAAAACACTTAGTTTCCTAAGACTTCACATACCAAAGGGTTCAAGCATCTTAGACTTGGGAGTCAACAATCCGCTGTCAGAACTTATGCAGCAACAAGGGTATAATGTGAAAAATACCGCAGGAGAGAACTTAGACGAAGACCAGTCCGCATTAATTAAGTCTAAAGCTGAAGTAGTAACCGCCTTTGAAATAATGGAACATTTACTTTCTCCGTATCAAGTATTAAAAAGTATTAAATCTGAGAAGCTGGTTATAAGTGTCCCCTTGAGGCTATGGTTTTCCTCCTCTTACCGAAGCAAAAAAGACCTTTGGGACCGTCATTTTCACGAATTTGAAGATTGGCAGCTCGATTGGCTTTTAGAAAAAACAGGATGGAAAATTGTAGTACGTGAAAAATGGACTAACCCCAATCTAGGCTTTGGAGTTAGAACAATTTTGAGATATTTCACCCCCCGTTATTACATTGTATTAGCTGAAAAAAACAAACTTGAAAATTGAATTTCTATATTGTCATACCTGCGCATAATGAAGGAAAAAACATAACTCAAACCTTAAAATCTCTTGTTAATCAAAAGCTTAAGCCTAAAAAGCTTATTCTTGTTGATGATAATTCCTCGGATAATACTGGGCAAATCATAAACGATTTCACTAAACGCTTTAACTGGATTAAAAAAGTAGTAAATAAATCCTCAAGCGCTCATCTTCCTGGAGCTAAAATCATTAATGCATTTTACGCGGGTTATGAAACCCTTGACGACCATTATGATGTATTATGCAAGTTTGATGCAGACATAGTCTTTGAGCCAGATTATTTGTCAAAATTAAAAATACATTTTGAAAACAACCCTTGCTTGGGGATGGTGGCAGGGGTGTGCTATATAAAAAAAGAAAAGGATTGGATATTGGAAAATTTAAANCGAAATGACCACATAAGAGGCGCCTTGAAGGCCTACAGAAAGGACTGTTTTTTACAAATTGGTAAACTGAAAAGGTCCATTGGTTGGGATACCTTAGACGAAATACTTGCGCAATATTATCAATGGAAAATTTTGGTGGACGATTCGCTAAAAGTAAAACACCTCAAGCCCACAGGATTCAACTATAGTCCAGGGGCAGCATTATTGCAAGGAGAGGCAACTTACCGCATGAGATTCGGCTTTTTATTAACCTTGATTATTGGACTAAAACGAGGGCTGGTTACTCAAAGCTCTCAGGTGTTTTTGAGCTACCTCAAGGGTTATTCAATTGCTAAAAATGATAAGATACCATTTATCGTTGATAAACCGCAAGGAAAATATCTGAGAAGCACCCGATGGAGGGGGATTTTAAGGCGGATAAAATTTAAATAACCAACACTTATTTTATCTTTACATTCAATGGAAAAAATCAACATCCTTATCTTGGGAAGTGGTGGACGAGAGCACACCTTTTGTTGGAAGTTGGCACAAAGTCAATTGACCAATCAACTTTTTATTGCACCTGGAAATGGTGGAACCAAAGATCTGGCGACAAACATTAATATAGGGGTTAATGATTTTGAATCGATCAAAAAGACGGTTTTAGAAAATCAAATCAAATTAGTAATTGTGGGTCCAGAAGACCCCCTTGTAAATGGACTGCACGACTTTTTCCTGTCTGATCAGGCATTAAGGGCAATTCCGGTCATTGGCCCGCAAAAATTGGGAGCAACACTGGAGGGAAGCAAGGAGTTTGCTAAGGCTTTTATGATCAGACATGATATCCCAACCGCCCAATACGGTAGCTTTACTGCCGAGAATATTGATAAAGGCTATGCTTTTTTGGATCAAATGAAATCCCCATACGTACTAAAGGCAGATGGATTAGCCGCAGGGAAAGGCGTACTAATTATCGACGATTTAAAAGAAGCAAAGACTGAGCTTGCCAATATGTTACTTAATAAAAAATTCGGAGTAGCCTCTTCAAAAGTTGTTATAGAAGAGTTTTTGAAAGGAATTGAACTCTCATGTTTTGTTTTAACAGACGGTAAATCTTACCTAACCCTCCCAATGGCGAAAGATTATAAGCGCATTGGTGAGGGAGATAAAGGCCCTAATACTGGGGGGATGGGAGCCATATCACCAGTCCCATTTATGGACGATAAATTCAACCAAAAAATACACGACAGAATTGTCAGGCCTACCATTGAAGGATTACATAAAGACAATATTCCCTATGTAGGCTTTGTCTTTATTGGCCTGATAAAAGTTGGTGAGGAACCCTACGTTATTGAATACAATGTTAGAATGGGAGACCCCGAAACACAGGTTGTTTTGCCAAGGGTAAAAAACGATTTGGGAGAACTTTTATTGGCCACAGCAGAGGGGCGCTTATCACAAATTGAAATTGAAATAGACGATCGTTCTTATACAACTATAGTTGCTGTCTCAGGCGGTTATCCTGAGGGTTATCAGAAAGGTAAAGAAATTACTGGGTTGGAAAAAGTAAAGGGCTGCAACGTCTTTCATGCTGGAACCACTGTAAGGGAGAAAAAAACATTCACAATTGGCGGAAGGGTTTTAGCAGTTACATCCTATGGAGAAGGACACAAATCCGCACTAAAACAATCTTATGAACAGATTCAAAAAATCAACTTTGACGGAATGTATTTTAGGGGGGATATAGGTTTTGATTTATAAAAATGAATGGGCAGAGGAATCCTTTTTCTCCTCACCGTTTTTGTCAAACTTTCGCAACTGATTGATCCAGTATACTCCAGCAATTAAACCAACTGACAAAAAAATAAAAGAAACACCGTTTGCAACCCACCAACTGATAAGCTCAACCTGAGTTAATAGGTGGAAAGGAGAAAATAATAACTCTTCAAATAAACTTGCTATCGTTTCAAAAAAATTCTTCATTAATTACCGTTTATATATATTGCAAAAATAATAAAAACTAAAGATGATAGTAAAGATTTTTAATAAAGTTGGATTAAGGGCATATGTGTTTTCTTTTGCCTTTTCTCTAGCAGCGATTTTTCTTATCAACTATTGTAAACACCACAAAGATTGGAGCTTAAATAATATTTTTGAAATTCTTGTTTTATGGGTCATTTTTGCCTTATTTACTCTTTATGTTAGTTATTTGCAATCCAAGAAATTAAGCTCTAAATTATCGGGAATTCATCTATTGACTTTTCCGCTTGTTTTTCTGTTTTTTCCAAATGGACCAGGCTTAGTGATTTCTAAAATAATTATCGGAATAATTTTAGTTTATTCAGAACACTTATTTATTAGAGCTTTTTTCACTAAGCCAAAGAATAAGTATCTATTTGACTTATCTATTTTAATTTCAATAATTGTTTTATTTAACAAAGCCCTGTTAATTTTCTATGTGTTTCCTTTTTTAGTGGCTTTTAGTCAAAAATTATTTAGCATTAAGAGCTTAATTGCTCTACTTTTCCCTATTTTATTTATACCGTTTACTTTTTATGGTTTAGCCATTATAGCGCCACTTGATATATTGGGACCTGTTAATTATACTCTTAAAATTCAACCATGGGAGTACTTAGATCAAACAAATGCAGATTGGGTTTGGTTCATAATATTGTCAATTTCAATTTACGTTACAATCTTTAAGCGTCCAAAAGGAAATGAGAAATCTTCAGCTTTTCTATTCATGACAATTTGGTTATATTCAAGTNTTTTTATAGGGTTTTTAGGTCTGAATCTTGGCCAGGAAAGGTGGCTTTTAAGCTTTGTGCCCGCGGCCTTCTTTTTTGGAGTCTTCATTGAAAACATTAGGTCTGACAGATTAAAAAACAGTATAATTTTTTTAGGCGTCCTTTTTATTGTGTTTTTTAAACTTTTTAGTTTCGAAGTTTTATAAATCAAGCAAGTAATTTTCAATAAATTAATTTAACCTCAAATCGTATCTTAGCCCTATTAAAAATTAAATTTAACAAATGAGTCATCACTCTATCAGTAAAAAAGCAGTAAAAGTTTTTAAACAAAGTATTGACAAATACCATATAATTGACAAGGTTGATCAACCACTTGAAAACCCTTTTCTAGCCAATTCAATCGACCACCTTTTGTTCAAAAAAAACTGGATTGACACTGTTCAGTGGCATTATGAAGATCTTATAAGAGATCCAGGTATTGATCCAGTTGAGGGGATGAATCTCAAAAGGAAAATTGACGCCTCTAATCAAGACAGGACTGACACTGTAGAATATATAGACAGTTATTTCTTGGATTTATATAAAGATGTTAACCCGTCTAAAGGAGCTACTGTTAATTCAGAGAGTCCAGCTTGGGCAATCGACCGTTTGTCCATACTAGAGTTAAAGATATACCACATGGAGGAGGAAGCAAAAAGACCTAAGGCAAGTGATTCGCATAGGGAAAGCTGTAGTAAAAAATTACAAGTTTTATTCACTCAAAGAATTGACCTAAGCACGGCCATTGACCAACTATTGGAGGACCTTGCCAGAGGAAAAAAGTATATGAAGGTATACAAGCAGATGAAAATGTACAATGATGAGGAAACCAACCCTGTTTTGTACAAGGATAAATCATAAATATGTATGAAAAATCCACATTTATTACTACTGCGTTTTTCCGCACTGGGAGATGTGGCAATGACGGTNCCGGTTATTCGCTGTCTTTATAAATCTTACCCTGACTTAAAGATCACCTTTGTAAGTAGACCTTATTTAGAGCCTCTTTTTGAGGAGTTTGAAAATTTTAATTTTTATCCGATCGACACTGGGGTTCGACATAAGGGAGTTAAGGGAATCTGTACTCTTTTTTCAGAACTTATAAAAACGCCTTTCTCTGGAGTAGCTGACCTCCACGGAGTCCTTAGAACCCATTTATTGTCATTTCTATTTACAACAACATTTTTTAGGGTTAAACAAATAAACAAGGGTAGAATAGCAAAACATAGATTAATACGAAAAAAAAATAAAAAATTTCAACCTCTTACACCAACTATTTATCGCTATGCAGATGTATTTAGGAAACTTGGGTTTTCAATTAATATTGAAGACCACGAGTTTCCCGACAAAAAACCTATTCCTGAAAAATTTATAAACCTTTATAATCAGAGTGATAGAAAATGGATTGGTATAGCCCCATTTGCTTCTTACAAAGGAAAAACCTATCCTTTAGATTTAATGCAACAAGTTATTGCCTATTTACAGAAAGATTACCAAATATTCTTATTTGGAGCAGGACAAAAAGAGATTAGAAAGCTAGAGGTGTGGGAAAAGGCTTACACTAATGTGTTAAATACAGCAGGTAATACTTCATTACGAGATCAAATCCAAATTATGCCTTATTTGGACCTTATGATATCTATGGATTCGTCTAATGGTCACCTAGCGGCTAACTTTGGAACTCCTGTTTTGTCATTATGGGGGTTAACTCACCCTTTTTGTGGATTTGCTCCCTTTTATCAGCCAAAGGAAAACTCGCTTACACTCGACAGAAAAAAATATCCTTTGATACCTACCTCTGTTTATGGCAATATTACTCCATCTGGATATGAAAATGCATTTAGATCACTTAAACCTAAAGAAGTGATTGAAAAGGCTTTGGAGTTAGTCAAAAAATAGTGTTAAACATCGTCATAATCTACCAGCACCNTGTTACTAGTTGGACGGGCCTGACAGGTTAATATTAAGCCTTCCTTTACCTCGTCTTCAGTCAGAACTTGATTTGTCTGCATTTCAGCTGTGCCAAATTTTACACGGGCAATGCAACTAGAACAGACGCCTCCTTGACAAGAATAAGGCACATCGAGTTTGTTTTCGAGGGCAGTATCTAAAATACTTTTGCCTTCTTGAGCATCTATTTCATAATTGATGTCATCGTAAAGAATTTCCAGAGTCGCAGAAGTTGACTGAGATATGTCCTTGGAACTTTCGGCCGAAGCAGTAAAGAGTTCGAAAAGAATTTTAGAGGAACTCACCCCCTTTTTTTCTAACGTTTTCGAAACAGTACGAATCATTGCCTCTGGTCCACAAAGGTAAAATTTATCCGCGTCACCTTCTATTTGACTTAAAGTATTATTCACTATAGTCTCCTCAATTCTTCCAAAAAGACTTTCCGCTACATTGGCTCTGCTAAAGACCCATTTAATTTTGAATCTTAAGGAGAATTCCTCTTCTAAAGCTTTTAGATCTTTATAGAACAAAGTATCATCTGGAGTCCTGTTTCCATAGACCAAATAAATATTTGTGCTTTCATTATCTTTTAAAGCCGTCTTAATAATTGACATGATCGGAGTGATTCCACTTCCCGCTGCAAAAGCAACTATTTGTTCTCCTTTTCCTGACTTAATATACGTAAACCTTCCCTCTGGAGGGGCAACCATAATTGTTTCCCCGGCCTTAATTTCTCGATTAGCATAAGTAGAAAAAAGACCTCTTGGCACTTCTTTTATTCCCACCTGTAGTCCATCACCTGGTGCGCTACATATAGAATATGAGCGACGCACTTTATTTCCACTAATGTTAGTTTCTAAAGTCAAGTATTGTCCAGCTTCAAACTCAAATTTTTCATTTATTTCTTCAGGAACATTAAAAGAAATCAAAACTGAATCCAGAGTCTCTCTTTCAACTTTTGAAATTACAAGGGGGTAAATTTTTGACATATNTATGTTATTTAACAAAGGTATTTTAAAAAAAATTAAAAGTTAAAATCTTACATAGACATTTCCTTAATTAACGAATATTTTATAATAATTCCCAAGAATTTCAGTTATTAGTNATAAANNTTAAAAGTTGAAAAAAGAGTCGTATTTATTTATTCTAATTATTACACTAATGGCAATTATCTCTAGTTGCTCTACTCAGAAAAATAAAATGCTTAATCGCGGCTTTCACACCCTAAACACCAAGTACAATGTTTTGTTTAATGGAAACGAAGCATTTCAGGTGGGAAAAGCTATTTTAGAGCAAGCCCACGATGACAACTTTTTTGAGTTTTTNGATGTTGAGCCAATCTCNATTAATGGGGAAAAAATCGAACAGACGACTTTGGTTCCNGGTTTTGCTAGAGCTGAAGAAAAAGCTGTTAAAGCCATTCAAAAGCACTCNATGANTATTAATGGAATTCAACGGAATACAAAAATTGACGAGGCTTATCTCTTGTTAGGAAAGGCACGATATTTTGACCGCAGATTTTTTCCTGCCATGGAAGCTTTTAATTTTCTATTGGAAAACTACGCAGATAGGAACACTTATGTGGAGGGAAGAATTTGGCGAGAAAAAACNAATATTCGACTAAAAAANGATGAGCTTGCGATAAAAAATCTTAGNGCACTAGCCTCGACAATTACTCCCAATAGCAGATTTCACAGTATGGCGAACGCAACCATATCTCAGGCTTTTGTCAATATTCAACAACTAGATTCTGCCAGTTTTTTTATAAAAAGGGCAGCCTCAACAGCTAAAAACGACAAGGATAAGGGACGCTATTACTTCTTGACTGGTCAACTGTTTGAAAGCCTTAAAAAAACTGACTCTGCAATGTGGGCTTACGAGCAAGTAGTAGGTCTAAACAGAAAAATTCCAAGAAGTTATTGGATTAATGCCAAGATAAAACAACTGCAAATTAGAAGCATTCGCGATAGCATTGATCCAGTTGAATCACTTGAAAAACTTAATAAGAATTACGAAAACGAATTTTTTGACCATTGGATACACCGAGCCCTAGGATTGCATTATTTTGGGGCTAAAAATGATAGCTTGGGGGCCCATTACCTTTCAAAATCCCTAAGATCTCAAAATATTGATATGCCTACAAAAGGTGCAAATTTCAGGGATATGGCTGACTTTAGCTTTGCCAATGGTAAATATGTCTTAACCGGCGCTTACCTAGACAGCTTGTTGCCATTAATTCCTGAAGCAACTCTCGCAAAAAGAACAACCCAAAGAGAGCGTGATAATCTGAATGGAATAATAAAATACGAAACAATTACTAGAAATACAGATAGTATCTTACGGCTATTGTCAATGGAAGAAGTTGATCAGATCAAATATTTCAAAGATTTTATTGAGGAGAAAAAAGCCAAAGCTTTGGCTAAAGTCGCCGAAAAACAAAAAGGGGCTTTCTCCTTCCTCTTAAAAGCTAATAAAGCAAACCAATTTTATTTTTACAACCCTAAACTTGTCGTTCTGGGGCAACAGGAATTTCTTTCAGTTTGGGGGAACCGACCTAATTCCGACAATTGGGCTTTAGCAGCTGCCATAAATCCAGTTATTGAAGAAAATCAAGTCTCATTAGAGCAATATGAAACCATCAAAAAAGAAAGCTTTTTCATAGAAAAACCCGAAAGCTATGTTAACGCTCTGCCTAAGTCTATTGAATC
Organism: Flavobacteriaceae bacterium TMED121; assembly: GCA_002171295.2. Classification (GTDB taxonomy): domain Bacteria; phylum Bacteroidota; class Bacteroidia; order Flavobacteriales; family Flavobacteriaceae; genus UBA8316. The sequence goes on along the minus strand of NHFW02000024.1, from coordinate 3,029 downwards.
TATTGACAGTATTGTAGGAATCAATCAAAATGCTTATCTGCAATTGGGAATGATTTATAAAGAAAGCTTTAAGAACAACAAACTAGCCGAGAATAGACTAACTCACTTGCTTGACCTAGGTCCTCCTGCCAATTTAGCCGCACCTTCACTATACCACCTATACAAAATCAACGAAAAAATTTTACCATCAAAGGCGAAACAATATTTTGATAGGATCCTAACGGAATATCCTGACACAGCCTACGGGCAAGTACTCGCTAACTCCGAAAATTTTGATCGCTCGACCCTAAATACTCCTGAGCAGATGTATAACAGTTTATTAAAACTCTATGAATCCAGAGATTATGATGCNCTTAAGAAAAAGGCNTCAGCATTATTTGTTTTTTTAAATGGTACTGAATATCAGCCAAAATTCGAATTACTTTTAGCAAATACTAAAGGAAGGCTTCAAGGCATGAGCCAATGGGAAAATGCACTNACTGTNATAGAAGCGAAATACCCTGGAACNCCAGAGGCAGANGNNGCTAAAGAAATGATNAATCAAATCAAAATGACAGATATAATTGATGAGCAAAATAAAACTTACATCAATTANAAGTGGATTTTTACCTATCGAATTCAAGATTCTATTGAGCTAAAAANCANCAAAAATCAGCTTCAAAAATCACTGTATGAGTCTGAGATTTCAAATTGGTTTTTAACTGAAGATCGATTCGATGACACACACACATTTCTAGTTCTTCACGGAATTAGGAATATTAGAAGGCTTAATGAATGGAAAAAGAAAATCAATGATGAAGAACAACAGGTATACAAAAAAAATAATTTTGTAGTTTTATCGTCCGATTATAAAAAAATGATTAGAAACAAAAAATTACTATTTGATGAAAAATAATGATATTAACGGTAAGCATAGTAGAATTGAAAGTTCAACTAGCATTAAAGGAGATATTGTCTCTGAAGGAGATTTTAGAATTGATGGCACTCTCGAAGGAAGTATAAAAACAAATGGTAAAATTGTAATCGGGAAAGAAGGTTTAGTCAATGGGGNTGTAAGCTGTAATAATGCTGACGTAGAGGGTAAAATCAAAGGCAAACTTTTTGTTTNGGAGACTTTAAACCTTAGATCTACTTGCNATATAGAGGGCGAAGTGTTGATTGGAAAGCTTATCGTTGAATCAGGAGCAAATTTCAATGCTTCTTGTTCAATGAATAAAGAAGGTAAAAAAGCCGATATNCAACTTGTTTCCAAGCTAGAAGAATCCCGTGAAAAAACAGCCTAAAAATTGGCTGATCTACTCAGGGCTTGCCTTTCAAATTGGCACAGTAATGTATTTAATGATCCAATTGGGCCAATGGATNACTAGAAAGTTTGAGATAACCTCTAATGCTCCCGTTTTAATTACATGNTTGTNTGGTATGGTANTAGTTTTGCTTTTGATTGATAAACAAAGTAAAAACTTATAACCATTGATAGGGTCCTTTTTTAAATTCACTTTTATATTGTCTTTGCTGCTGTCCGGACTGTTTCTGGTTCATCTACTTATTCTTCGGTTGCTTGGAAAACCCTTATTCGATAATTTTATCTTGCCCTCTTATTTATTTAATTACNTAATAACCTTAATTTTATTTGCAGGGCTACTAATGAGCTCCAAGATTAAAGACACNTTTTTAGGTTGGTTATTTTTTATTACAAGCGGATTAAAATTTTTAGCTTTTTTCATTATTATATATCCTTTACTGAATTTAGACGGAGCAATTCAAAAAGTTGAACTTGTTACCTTTTTATTACCCTACAGCCTTTGCCTGACAATAGAAATTCATCAGCTTTCAAAATTTTTAAATCCAAGCCCATAAAATCAAATTCATTTATATTTTTTTTACATTAAAAGGCTTACATTTGCACCTTAATTAAAAATAAAAAATTTGGTGATTTCTATGCCAAAAAGATTGTACAAAAATTTCCTTATTTTTTTGCTCTCAGGATTGACTAGCCTAAGCGCTAAAGACCCAGAAACCTTAGAGAGTAAAAACGGGTCTGATCTTAAATCCGAAATTAAGGCCTATATACTACATCACCTTGAAGACTCTTACTATTTTAATTTGATGTCCTATACCGACAATATAAGTGATAAGAAAGTTTATGTAGGTATTCCTTTGCCCGTTATAATTTGGGACAACGGACTAAGAGTATTTTCCTCTGCTAAACTAAACCACGGGAAAAGTGTAGCGCAATCGGGAGACAATTATTACAAACTCTATCATGGTAAAATATATAAGACTGAAGCCGATGGCACAATTAATTATGACGAAAGTCACCATCCAGTAAACGTAAAACCCCTGGACTTCTCAATAACTAAAAACGTAGTCTCTATTTTATTCACTGCCTTAATCATGTTATTATTGTTTAAAGGGTTGGCAGATTCGTACAAGAAAAATGGAATGATAGCTCAGGGAGTAGGGCGCTTTTTTGAACCTTTAGTCTTGTATGTCCGTGACGAAATTGCTATACCAAATATTGGTCAAAAGCACTACAAAAGGTTTATGAGTTATTTATTGACTTTATTTTTTTTTATTTGGTTCCTCAATCTTTTGGGGTTGACCCCTTTGGGAATTAATGTAACTGGAAATATTGCTATTACTTTTGCTTTAGCACTTATAACTTTTATCATTACTAATTTCAGTGGTAAAAAAACATATTGGAAACACATTTTTTGGATGCCAGGTGTTCCCATTCCTATGAAAATTATTTTAGCCCCTATAGAGCTTTTAGGCGTAGTCATCAAGCCTTTTTCATTGATGATTCGTCTTTACGCTAATATATCAGCGGGACACATCGTATTGATGAGTCTTATTTCGTTGATGTTTATTTTTAGAAATTGGTTAGGCTCAAGCCTTTCATTTGCTTTAGCGTTTTCAATTTCTATTATTGAAATTTTAGTCGCCCTTTTACAAGCGTATATTTTTACGGTTCTGTCCGCTTTGTATTTTGGCTTTGCAGTAGAAGAACACAATGATCATGATGATCA
>NHFW02000022.1 GCA_002171295.2 Flavobacteriaceae bacterium TMED121 | reverse complement strand
CTAAATACTTTTAAAACAAAAGCTGATGCAGATAAATTCATCCAAACGCTATCGGATTCACCCTATCGAAATGCTACCATTCCAGGATACCCTTCAAAGGAGTTATCAAAAGCAATCCCATCAATAAAAATTCCAAAACAAACTGTCTCATCAAGTACATTAATTCTTTCTGAGCCAATTATTTTGAACGAACCAGTAAACACTAACTCCTCAAACCAGAATGAAGAAAAGCAGATTGAAATAAAAGATCAAATTCAGGAAGGGAAATCTAATAATGTAGTACCTGAAGAACTTATAACTGAGCCCATAACGGAACCACTTGTTTTGAATAAATCTGTCAATACTAGCTCAGTAAAGCAGAACAAGCAAGAGCAACCCAATATAGTAGACGAAATAGTGGATGATAATTTTAATAATGCCATATTTGAAAAACCTATAATTGAGCCTAAAATACAAATGACGAGTTTCGATCAAGAGCAAGACGATGTTCAGTTAGAAGTCAGTAATATACCTACACCACAAAGGAGAAGAAAAATTGATAAAAGAAGTGAAAAAAATATTTTTCTAGCCAAAAAAGATTATGATAAATACTCCTATGATAAAGCTCAACAAAAGTACTTAGAGATTATTAATACAGGAAAGGATTCCAAGGAAGCTTATGAGTATTTAGCAAANTCCTATTTCAAAAATAGCCAATATGAAAAAGCNGTCATTTGGTATAATAAACTTATNTCAANATATCCCAAAGAGATTNACGCNGAGATTTACTATCGCGCATCCCTTTGCTTNAAGAGTCAGGGAGCNTACGAAATCTCAAATACNTTACTTGAAAAATANCTTGAAATGACCAANAATTTAGTTATAAAAGACTATTATGAAAAAAACCCTAANTACCTTGAGACNATTAAANTAGAAAGNAAAAAATTTGGAATTGAATTAACCCAAATAAGTACTGAAAATTCAGATTTTGGCCCATCATTCTATGGTGAAGATCAGCTTATTTATTCTTCAACTTTAGATGCAACAGGAAATAGTGATTATGAATGGTCAGGAGAACCCTTTTTAGACCTTTTTGTTGCTGATATTGATTCCTTGGGAAATTTGTTAAATACTAAAAGATTATCAAATGAAATTAATACAGAATTCCATGAGTCATCTGCCTCAGTAACTCGTGACAAAAAGAAAATATATTTCACTAGAAATAATTTTATTAATGGTAAAATCGGTACAGATAGAAACAAACAGATTAATTTGAAAATTTATACNGCAGAAAGTGAAGATGGGGAAAATTGGGGAGGTATAAAGGAATTACCGTTTAACGATGATAATTACTCTGTCGCACATCCAACCTTGAGTGTGGATGAAAAGAAACTTTACTTCTCCTCCGATATGCCTGGTACATTTGGCTACTCGGATATTTGGTACGTAGATATTTTTGAAGATGGGTCATTTGGGCAGCCAATAAATCTTGGACCACATGTAAATACTGAGTTTAGAGAATCTTTCCCTTTTGTTGGGGAAAATAATATTCTGTATTTTTCAAGTGATGGGAGAATTGGGTTAGGGGGTTTTGATATTTATTATACTGGGTTAGATAATAAAGGTTTTCCTGTCCGTTCCTCAAATATTGGAGAGCCCGTCAATAGTAAATTAGATGACTTTGGATTCATATACAAAGAAAGTAAAGATTTGGGGTATTTTTCATCTAACAGAAAGGGNCTTTGGGGAAGTAAATCTGATGAGGTTTACAAAGTCAGTAGAAAAGNGTGCGATATTATTCTATCAGGTATAATTACTGATCAGAATACTAAAAAACCAATACCTAATGCTTATGTAAGTCTNATTGATGAAAATGGTCGAATTGTTGCAGATCAATTTGTTGGGGAGGATGCTGTTTATCGTTTTGATAAAAATATTCAATGTGCTTTAAAGTACACAATTGAAGCTTCAAAAAACCCAGGATATAATCAAACAATTGCCGAGATTCAATTACCTAATAGTTCAGAGGAGATGAAAAAAGACTTAAGTTTAGATTGGTCATCAACGTGTATTCCAGATGATTTAGTTTGTTTGCTTGATATTAATCCAATTTTATTCGATTTAGACAAGTATTACATTAATCCTAAAGCCGCGAAAGAACTCCGAAAAGTTTATGCTGCGATGATAAGATACCCTGATTTAGAGATTTTTATTGCTTCTCACACAGATTCTCGGGGATCTAATGATTACAATCAAAGGCTTTCGATTAACAGAGCAACTTCAACTAAAAACTGGCTAGTAAGGAGAGGGATAGCATCTGAGCGGTTGACTACCGATGGATTTGGAGAATTTGAGTTAGAAAACTATTGTGAGGACAATATAACCTGCCAAGAAGAAGAACACCAATTAAACAGAAGATCAGTTTTTAAAATAAAATAAATCAATAATTATGATTATTTATCTTTCACTTATAATTTTTCTAAACACTTTAACACTTCAGCAGCCTTTTAAGATNCTGAAAACTGATTCAGACAGAGAACTTAAAATTTTTAAAGGGAATGATGGTAAGACACTTTTTTTTGAGTTTTGTAATCAAGAACGAAAAAATGAATGTCTTCTTGAAGTACTGGTTTTTGACCTNAGAGGAGTGGTAAGTTTACTAGCTAAATCTCCTAACGTGGGAACTACTGAAATAAAAGAGAATGGAAAGATTACAAGAACAAAGACAGGATTCACCTATTTAATTACTCCAAACGGTATTTCCTCTGAAGCTATTAAAAGTGATTTACTCACAAAGGCGGTTAGAGAGATATTTTTCTNATTATTAGTTAGAATTACAATATAAAACCCTCCTTTTAAAGAGGGTTTTGCATTAAATTTTAAAACTATTGGTCGAGGCAAAAAGGTTTTAATTTATAAAAAAACTCCCAAATCAAGCGATTTGGGAAATTTTTTCGCTGTAGAAACAGCTTTAACCATAAATCAATTTACATACATAAATTGTATATACAAATATACTTAAATTTTATTAAAAAAAATTAACTAAACTTATTTATCTAATAAAAACAATTGTTAGGAAATATATTTTTAAATTTAATTCACATAAGTAACTCTGATATGCAAAATACTAACCAAAATCCACTTTCCAGTCTTGAAGACTGGGAGGACGATATTTTAAGAAGATATCCTGATCCAGAGATTCCTAAAAAGAAAGATGAGTTCAGAAATTATCAAGATTCTGACAGAGATTCTTCAGTTAGAGAATTTTATCGTCTTAATCATAAATATCAAACATACGATTTCGTATCCGCCAAGGAAGATGAGTTTTTGGCCTTCAATAAAAGAGAAATGTCTATTTGGGATGCTTTAGACTACCTAAATACCTTAGTAGACGATAGTGATCCAGATATTGAGCTTGACCAATTGCAACACTTGTTGCAAACCTCTGAAGCGATCCGAAAAGATGGACATCCTGATTGGTTTGTTCTTACAGGATTATTACACGATCTCGGGAAAGTCCTTTGTTTGTTCGGAGAACCTCAGTGGGCAGTTGTAGGTGATACTTTTCCAGTAGGCTGTGGTTATTCTAGTAAAATTGTATATCCAGAATTTTTTAGTAAAAATCCTGATTTTAGTGATAAAAGGTATAACAGCAAATTTGGGATATACAGTGAAAACTGTGGATTGCAAAATGTTAAAATGAGCTGGGGACATGACGAATATTTATATCAAATCCTTAAGGATTATTTGCCTAAGCCAGCNCTATACATGATTAGATATCACTCTTTTTATGCTCTACATCGCGAGGGAGCTTACGAGTATTTGATGAATGATGAGGATAGGGAATATTTTAAATGGGTTAAGCTATTCAATCCTTATGATTTATATTCTAAAGCACCTGTTCCACCAGACTCAAAGTCCCTCCGCCCATACTACGAGGGCCTAATTGCTAAATACTTGCCTAAAAAATTATTGTTTTAATAAATTTAAAATTTTAGAATAAATTTTCGGAGTATGTTAAATTTCGGTATTGTGGGCTTGGGTAGAATTGGCAAAGTTCATATTTCTAATGTCCAGCGTTATTGCAACAACGCAAAAGTAATTGCCGCAAGTCCAGTNAGCCCTAAAGATAAAGAGTTTTTAAATGAAAATAAAGTAGAGCTGCATTTTGATCATTATCATCAAATGATAAAAGAACCAAACTTAGATGCCGTTATTATCGCTTCACCCACTGCATTTCACTTTGATCATATACTACTCGCTGCAAAAGCAGGTAAACATATTTTTTGCGAAAAACCAGTTGACTTGGATTACGAGAAGGTTAAAACTATTTCCGAAACGGTTGAATCTGCNGGGATTCATTTTATGCTTGGGTTTAATCGAAGATTTGATCCTAATATTATGCAACTAAAAAAAGCGATTAAAATGGGTAAGGTTGGAACACCTAGAATNATAAAAATTACTAGTCGTGATCCTGAACCTCCTCCAATTGATTTTATTAAAAATTCTGGGGGGTTATTTCTTGATATGACAATTCATGACTTCGATATATCTAGGTATTTGATTGAAGANGAAGTAGTACAAGTGACAGCTAATGGTCGAGTCTTTGGAGATTTAGAAATGGAAAAGTATGATGATATTGATACCGCGGTAATTACCTTAATTTTTAAAAAAGGCTGTATGGTNCAGATAGATAATAGTAGATACTGTTCATATGGTTACGATCAAAGAATTGAAGTTTTTGGAGAAAAAGGAATGGTGGCTACCCAAAATATTTTGGAGGATAAAATTATANCAGCTGATGAACTCGGTCATCATAATTCTCGAGCAAAATTTTTTTTTATAGAAAGGTACACTGATTCATATCGAAATGAATTAATCGACTTTGTAGCAACCTTACAAAATAAAAAAGCACCAAGTGTAAGCGCTAAAGATGGGCTAGCTTCATTGGCAATTGCAATAGCAGCAAAAAGATCCTTAAAAGAAAATAGTCCTGTCAACCTTTCCTAAACTTTTGTAAAATAACTTATGCAATTATTTTTGACATTTGCAGCCTATACCCTTTTTGTGGCTGTTTACTCTTGGAAAAGGCTTAAAAAAGAAAAGTTGACATCAAAAGAAGGTTATTTTCTGGGAGGAAGAAGCCTCACAGGAATCGTTATTGCCGGGTCTATGCTGCTAACGAATATTTCAACAGAGCACTTAATCGGGATGAATGGCTCATCATATAAAAATGGATTTATTATAATAGCATGGGAGGTAACCTCTGCTCTGGCATTGATCTTTACTGCGGTATATTTTGTTCCTAAATACTTAAAAATGGGATTGACGACTATTCCACAATTCTTGGAAAATCGTTTTGATGGTTTTACACGCTCTTTAGTTGCTTTTTTTCTAATGATTTCATTTGTANTAACTCTTCTGCCTATTGTGTTGTATACCGGAGCAATAAATTTGGAAAGTATTTTTAATGTTTCTGAACTTTTGCAGGTATCTCAATCCCAGGCAATGATATATACTATATGGGCTATAGGCTTAATAGGCTCTTTATATGCGATTTTTGGGGGATTAAAAGCTGTAGCTGTCTCTGATACGCTTAATGGATATGGACTTTTAATAGGCGGATTGGCTATTCCTTTTTTAGCTCTTGTTAATATAGGAGATGGAAATGCAATTGAAGGTTTAAGCAAGGTGTACCAAAATGCTCCAGAGAAATTTAATGTTATTGGAGACAAAGATTCTGTAATGCCATTTGAAGTTTTGTTTACTGGGCTTATTATTAATCAAATTTACTTTTGGTGTATGAATCAAATGATAATTCAAAGAGCTTTAGGGGCTAAAAACCTTAAGGAAGCCCAAAAAGGTCTCTTATTTACTGGGCTACTTAAAATAATAGTTCCTTTAATTATTATTTTACCTGGTGTGATTGGCTTCTATTATTACGGTGATATTTACTATGAAAACCAAGACATTATATACCCTGAATTAATAAAAAGAGTTTTGCCTGCCAGTTTCGTNGGTGTTTTTGCCGCAGTTGTTATGGGCGCTGTATTGAGTACCTTCAATAGTGTTCTCAACAGTGCTGCTACTATATTTAGTATAGATATATTTAAAAGACACATTAGCCCTGAGGTTAGTGATGCCCGTTTAGTGAAAACAGGTAAAATTACATCTGCATTTTTAGCTCTTTTTGCTATTTGCGTTGCACCAATGGTTGGAAATGCCCCTGATGGCTTATATCAATTACTTCAACAACTCAATGGTATTTTCTTTATCCCGATTGCATCAATCATGTTAGCTGGGTTTTTTCTGCCTAAAATATCCGCATTAGCTGCAAAATTTGCCCTTTTTATTGGGTTAACTTTTTACATTGTTTGCACCTTTATTTTAAAGGTAAACCTTCATTTTGTTCATGTCTGGGGGATTGAATTTGTTCTAAATATGACAGTTATGATTTTGATTTCCTATTATTCTCCTCAAGACAAGCCATTCAAAATTAANGACCTACAAATTGTCGAAATGAAAGGTTGGAGGTACACTAAAGTTTTTTCTGCTTTTCTGATATTTATCACTCTTTTTATTTATACTCTTTTGGGGAACTTTAATAATTATTGATTAAAACCTATAATTATTGAAAACATTAAATCTATTAGATTTATTAATTATTGTAAAACCAAATTTTAATTAAATTCGAGATNGCAATGGATGGAGGATGTAGCAGTAAAAAAAATCAATATTACTTAGAGACCGAAGCTATTGAGGCTCTAATTCGCTCACATATTAGCTTTAATAAACCTGCAACTAGCTACTACCTATGCACGGAATGTGCTCAATTTCATCTTACATCAAAAGGGGAAAAACATCTAATTCTTTCAAAACCCGATATAATAAAACGAATTAAAAGAGAACAGAACTCACAAGATTGGTCAAAGAGATTAAGAAAAAAATAAAAAAAAGATATNATAGATTTATTATTTCGATTTGGAATCTTTTTTTTTGTTTTTTTTCAAATAATCATCTAAATGTNTTTCCCAATGCATTCGGTAATCGAAGCCAGTTTCAAACTCTTTATTACACTGACTACATTTAATTATTTTCTTAGCCATATTTATTAATATCTAAATTAAAGAAATTACATTTAAATAGGATTTTATTAGAAAAAAGTCAAAGNCCAAATAAGTTGAAAAAAAGCTTTTTTTAAAAACTAGAACTATAATATATTTCTATAAATTTAATTTTTAACTTTAGATAAAAGAACTTTTTTAGTAGATGATAAAAGCTTTTTTATTTGATTTAGATGGAGTATTTTATGAAGATGACAANATAATTCCTGGAGTCAATGCCACAATTGAATGGCTAAATCATTATAATATCCCCTATAGGTTTCTAACTAATAATACTACACTATCTAGAAAGTTATTAGCTGAAAAGCTCAATAGAATAGGACTTGCTTTAAGTGAAGGTGATTTGATAAGTGCAAATTACGCAGGGACTCTACTGTTAAAAAAATTATCTATTAAATCCTGTAGGCTGGTTTTAAGAGAGAAAGCACAAATTGATTATAAAGCTTTTGACTCTGCCCACCCCAACCCTGAGGCAATTATTATTGGTGATATTGGTCCAAATTGGGATTATGATTTGATGAACGAGTTGATGAATTTGATTTTTAAAGGGGCAAAATTAATCGCACTTCATAAAGGGACTTATTTCCAAAGTCAAAATCATCTGATGATGGACAGTGGAGCGTTTGTTGCTGGACTTGAGCACTCTACTCAGACAAATGCAATTATTGTTGGTAAGCCCCAATCTGCTTTTTTTGAATTAGCAGCTCAAGATTTTGAGTTTAAAGCGAATGAAATAGCAATGGTTGGAGATGATTTGATTAATGATATCCAAGGAGCTCAAAATATGGGATACATTACTTTTTTAGTTAAAACAGGTAAATTTAGATCCACAATATATAAATCTTCTTCTATAAGACCGAATCATTTGATAAAATCCATAAATGAATTACCAAATTATATATTAACTAATAGTTTAATTTAAAATGTATAAAATATTTATNTACAAGTATATATCATTAATAATAATACTACTTAATTTTACTTGTAAAAAATTTGATTTAATTGAAAGTTCTTTGTTAGAAGAAGCTATTGTTAATGGAAATTTAGCACAGGAAAGCTTTACAAGGTCTTTAAGCTTTACCAATGCTTGGTTAGGATTGAGAGATTCGGAAAGTGAGTTGATTCCCTCAAACATAAATAACAAAATCAATCTTTGGGAGCCCGCAAATTCAGGTGCTGATAATTACCCTTTTATGGTTTTGACAGCCTATCTACTTGACAAGGATTTGTATCATGGGGTGTTGTTAGAGATGCTAATTAATGAAAAAAAATTAACCTCAAGAATAGGTTCTCTGCCTGATGTTTATTCATTTACTAAAAATACCTTTGAAAACGAAAATTTAGATTTAGGAAATATAATTTTCGGAGCCTCCGAATATATTAAAGACGGCTTAATGCCTCTAAATGAGTTTATAGGAGCATCTCCATGGCAAGATCGAATGATTGAAATTTTAGATGACTTATACATTCATATAAATGACTTTGATTCTTTAGATGAATATTTCATAAAATCTTCTCAAGTTGAGGAAATCAACGGAGAGATGTTGCAGACACTTTCAAGAGTTTATTGGATGACAGGTGATCAAAAATATCTGGACTGGGCAATTAAAATTGCGGATTATTATTTATTGGAGGTTGACTTTTCGAATGTTGAATATCTAAAACTTAGGGACCACGGTTGTGAGATCGTAGGGGGTCTAAGTGAGCTTTACATGACCCTACACCTTCTTTCTCTAGAGAAAAAATATGAATATCAGCCAGCACTTTATCGCTTGTTAGATAAAATATTAACTTTTGGGCGAAATCAGGATGGTTTTTTTTACAATTCAATTAATTTAAAAGCCAATCAGGTAATAGATAATAGAATTTCAGATACATGGGGTTATACCTTGAATGCTTTTTATACGGTGTGGATGACAGATCAAAAATCGGAATACTTAGAGGCAGTATTAAAACCATTTCAAAGCTTGAACAATAGCTATCGTAATTTTGAGTGGGAGCCAAAAAAACAACTTGGACCGCTGGGAAGCCAAGATGGCTACGCTGATGCTATTGAAAGTGGAATTAATATTTACAATAGGATGCAGGATTCTAAGCTTAAGACTTGGATCGATTCAGAGATTCAAGTACTCTTTGGAATGCAAAAAAATTCAGGAATTATTGAGGGTTGGCATGGTGATGGTAATTTTGCTAGAACTGCTTTAATGTACGGACTTTGGAAAACTCAAGGCGCACATTTGGAACCTTGGCAACCTTCTGTGAAAATTGGAGCAATCTCAAATGAGGATAAAACATATTTTGTAATTACCGCCCAGGATGATTGGGAGGGCCAATTACTTTTTGATCAAAAAAGACATAAAACAATACTAAATCTTCCGGAAGACTATCCTAGAATCAATCAATTCCCAGAATGGTTTACCTTAGATCAAGATGCTACATATAGCATTCAATCCAATAAGGAGCAACTAATTGGAAAATATGAAGGGAAAAATTTAAAAAGGGGGGTTGCTCTAAGTCTATCAGCTAATGAGCAGTGCGTAATACTGGTTAAAAAAACCCCGAATCTAAAATGAAACGGGGAATTAACAAAAACAAATAATTAATTTCCTAATGGAAAAACATATAAATTAAATTTAGTGTTAAATAATGCTTGTAATTAGCGGATATAATATTAACTGTACAATTTTTAGGATTCTCGAAAATATGCTCCTTTTTTTTAATAAGACCCTATTTTACATCTATTGTATTGATAAATCAATAAAAAAAGAGATTTGTAGTATTCAATTAAAAAAATCTTAAGAATGATAAGATCACTCGTTTTGATTAGTTTACTATTTGTATTTAATTCCTGCAAAGAGCAAATAGAAAATAAAGAGGTGTGGGAGTCACTATTTAATGGTCAAGACTTGTCTGGGTGGGAAATTAAGTTTGCTAATTATGATTTAAATTATAATCTAAACAACACCTTCCGAGTTCAGGATAGTATGATCCGAATTTCATACGATGATTATGATACTTTTGATGACGGCTACGCACATCTTTATTATTACAAACCATTTTCCTATTATAAGTTGCGATTTGATTACCGATTTTTAGGAGATCAAGTGACTGGGGGGGAGAACTGGAATATCAGGAACAGTGGTATAATGTTGCATTCCCAGTCAGCCCAGAGTAATGATTTTGGTCAGTTTTTTCCGGTTTCAATTGAAATTCAACTCTTGGGCGGTTTAGGAAAAGAAATGCGTACCACGGGAAACTTATGTACACCAGGGACTGCAGTCGAAATCGATGGTAAGATAAATTATCGACACTGCATAAGCTCTACCTCTGATACTTACCATGGCGATCACTGGGTTAAAGGGGAGGTTGTTGTTTTGGGAGGGGAAAGCATTACACATTTAATAGAAAATGACACTGTTTTAAAATATCAAATACCCCAAATTGGCGGGGGGTTTACCAACCCTCAATTAGGTGACCGAGATTGGTCTTCTCGTGGAGTGGAAAGTAAAGATTATTGGATTGCTAAAGAAGGAGATGTTTTGATTGAGGGTTACATTGCTTTACAGGCCGAGAGTCACCCAATAGATTTTAAAAATATTGAAATACTTAATCTTTGTGGTTGTATGGACCCCAAGGCTAAAAACTATAAATCCTATTTTATCAAGGCTGACAACCGCCTATGCATTTATTAGGTCCAATTTTAGAATTTAAAATTTCTCTACCAAAAGCCTTTCACAAACAGTATGGCTTATGGTTTCTCCTGAATGGTTTTTATATTTCACAACCATTGTATTATCAAACGGTTCTACAGACTCGATTCTTATTTTTAATCCCAGATGTATTTCTCTCCTATTTAGAAACTTTAGAAACTCATCAGAGGTATTAATTACTGCAGCCATTTTTACTCTTTCACCTGGTTTACATTCACTAAGTTTACTAAAGGCCTTCCATTCCATTTCCCCATTTATATCTGGAATCGGTGTGCCGTGGGGATCAAACTTTGGATAATCCAACAATTCCTCCATTTTGGCAAACAATTTTGGGGATTTGATATGCTCAATTTGTTCAGCAATGTTGTGAACTTCTTCCCAGCCAAATCCCATTTTTTCTACCAAATACATTTCCGTAAGACGGTGTTTACGAATGATTAAGGCAGCTTCCTTTTTACCTTTTTTAGTCAGTTTTAATGGTTTATAACTCTGGTAGTGAACCAAATTTTTGAATGCCATTTTTTTCATCATATTAGTAACTGTAGGCATTTTTATATCCAAATGCTTAGAAAGATCATTTACGCTTACTGACCCTTTGTCTTTGGAAAGTGCAAACAACGCTTTTAGATAATTTTCTTCTACTAATGAGTGCATATGCAAATATAAGAATAAACATTACCTATCCCTCTAAAACAAAATATAGCACAAACTAATATGTTAGTTAAGACTAACTTTATACTTTTGCAATATTAACATTTACCATGGTCCCTTTTCTATTTTCCATAAAAAAACAAAACAGAAGAATCTTAACTTTTGTTATGAGCTTTATATGCCATTTGGGGTATTCTCAAATGGCAACATTATCCGGTAAGGTAACTGATAAAAACAATCCCTTACCATTTGTCAATGTATTTTTAAAAGGAACTAAACTGGGCACTTCCACCAATGTTAAAGGTGAGTTTATAATTCAGGATATTCCTTTAGGGACCTATACAGTATTGATTTCATCCATTGGTTTTGAGACTCAATCAGCTGATTTATCTCTTACAAAACCACTAAATATGGTTAGTAATTTTCAACTTGTTGAAAATGCTGACTCTTTAAAGGAAGTAGTCATTTCCGGAACCATGAAAGAAGTTTCCAAGCAAGAAAGTCCTGTTCCCGTGGAAGTTTATGGGTTCAATTTTTTTAAAGCCAATCCTTCCCCCTCTGTTTTTGAGTCACTTCAAAACATCAATGGGGTTCGGCCCCAGCTAAATTGTAATGTTTGCAATACTGGAGACATTCATGTCAATGGTCTTGAGGGACCCTACACTATGGTTCTCATTGACGGAATGCCTATTGTGAGTGGACTCTCGACTGTTTATGGATTAACGGGAATTCCACAATCATTGATTGAGCGCGTGGAAATCGTAAAAGGACCTGCATCTACACTTTATGGGTCGGAAGCCCTTGGAGGACTCATCAATATCATTACTAAAAAAATATCTCGTGCCCCATTGTTCGTATCTGATATTTTATCATCGGATTGGGGAGAGGTAAATTATGACTTAGGTGTAAAATTAGATTTTGGAGAAAAGGTGCAATCCCTTCTTGGTGTTAATTATTTTAATTATCAAAACCCCATAGATAATAATAATGATGGATTTACGGATCTTACTCTTCAACACAGGATTTCAATCTTTAATAAATTGAATTTTAATCGCAAAGACAACCGCTTATTCACAATAGCTGGGAGATATCTTTATGAGGACCGTTGGGGAGGAGCTATTAATTGGGAAAAGAAACACAGAGGAAGCGATGAGGTCTATGGAGAAAGTATTTTCACCAACAGATGGGAAACGTTCGGCAGTTACGAATTACCTTTAAAGGAAATCATAAAGCTCCAATTCAGCGCCAATGGGCACCAACAAAACTCGGTTTATGGTAGTACTATTTTCAATGCAACGCAATACATTGGTTTTGCACAAATGACTTGGAATAAAAATTTTAGATATAGTGACTTACTACTAGGGATGTCCTACCGGTATACCTATTATAACGATAATACCCCCGCCACTAACGGAATAAATTATCCCAATGTGATTCATCTTCCTGGGATCTTTGCCCAAAATGAAATCAATATTAATGAGCAAAACAAATTACTCTTAGGTTTGCGATATGATTATAATAGTATCCATGGTAATATTTTAACCCCAAGATTGAACTATAAATGGAATTCATCAGACAAGAAAAATATTCTTCGGATTAGCACTGGCAATGGCTTTCGAGTGGTCAATATCTTTACGGAGGATCACGCTGCACTTACAGGAGCGCGTTCTGTTCAATTTGAAGGAGAACTTAATCCCGAAACGTCGTGGAATGTCAATTTAAACTTTATAAATAAAAATTATTTTACCAATGGGTTCTTTCTTGGAATTGATAGCAGTGTTTTTTACACCTATTTCAATAATAGAATTCTTCCAGACTATGACACTGATCCAAATAAAATCATTTATAGAAATTTAGATGGGTTTTCGGTATCACAGGGTATTTCTTTAAACCTTGATATGTCTTGGACTAGTGGATTAAAAATTTTAGCCGGTGCCACCTTAATGGATGTATCTGTCAAAGAAAATGGAGAGCGTTTCAGGCAACTCCTTACTGAATCATTTCAGGGTACTTGGAGTATCGCTTACGAATTTAGCTCCATCGATCTAGCGGTTGACTATACCGGTAATTTATATGGCCCAATGCGATTGCCCTTGCTGGGAAATTTAGATCCTAGATCCGAATATTCACCTTGGTGGAGTATTCAAAATATACAGTTTACCAAAGCCTTATCAAATCAATGGGATGTCTATTGCGGCATAAAAAATTTACTCGACTTTACACCGAACCCTTACAGTATTGCAAGACCCTTTGATCCCTTTGATCAAAATGTAGTTTTTGGTAATGACGGACAAGTCATTCCTACTGCCGATAACCCCTATGCACTTACCTTTGACCCCTCTTATGTTTATGCTGCGAACCAGGGAATTCGAGGATTTATTGGAATTCGATATACTCTAAAAACAGGACAATGAAAAATCAAAAAATATATCTAATCTGTTTTATGATGGTAATGCTATTCCCATTAACTAGTTTTTCACAAATAGCACTTCAACCAATAGAACAATTGGATCATTTACAAAAAAATCAGAACCGTTTTGTTATGATCTTCATTCACACAGACTGGTGTAAATATTGCCAAGCCATGAAAAATATAACGTTTAAAGACAAGGAAATAGTTGAACTATTGAATCAAAACTTTTGGTTTATAGACTTCAATGCGGAAGAAAAAAAGAGTATTACTTTTAATGGGCAAACTTTTAAATTCCGACCCACAGGAATCAATACAGGTATTCATGAATTTACGGAACAATTTGCTAAACTTAATGACGAGGTTACTTATCCTTCAATTTATATTTTAAATCCTAATTATGAAATTATTTTTCAATGCAATCAATTTCTATCCGCTAATGATTTAAAATTATTACTCCTTAATTTATTAAAGCTAGCCTAAAAAATTAGACCTATCCCTGGCTTTATTTGAAAAGGATCAATTGTTTAATTAAAACTTCTTCAGCTTCTCGTTAAGTGATTTTATTTATTTCTTTATCTAGACTTTAAAAAATTAGATATTTAATATTAATCGGGTAAAAATTTTATGGATCTAATTTTTTGGAGCGATCGATTATACGCTATTGCTTATTTCTTTAATGGCATTCCTAAATTTGTCTGGTTTTAAATTAGAATTTAATATTTTGGAAGTAAAAGACAAGATTTTTTTAAAGGCTTTAAAAGATATATATCATAATGTATCTAATGCTCCTCACGATAATTTTACAACATATGAGGCACGCCGTATGAGTTTAAAGTCGACTAAAGAAGCTTTCTCTCATGTGAATTTTCAAATCTTGGGTTCCGAAAATTTACCTTACAATAGTAATTGCATTTTTATTTATAATCACCTGGAAAATCATCCAAGTTATACCGTAGTGGATGAATTTCAAATTACTCTAGACAGTCATTTTATTAGCACCTTTATTATCGATAAATACTATAATCAATCAGGTAATCGTGTAGCGAGGTTTTCTTTACCCTCAGAAAACAACCATAAGGCATATTATGACCGCTTAGGTTTCATCAGAGTATATGCCAAAGACTTTACTCCTAAAAATTTAAAAAAAGAAGAAATAAAAACCATTAATCACCAGTTTTATCCTCAAGCAATGGAAAGTTTGAAAAGTGGATCAGCTTTAGTTTTTAGTCCAGAGGGCTATTCTTATGCCACTGAAGGATCACCTGGTTCTTTTAGGCATGGTATTTTCAAACTTGCCTGTCGAATGATTCCTCAGCCTGTAATTGTCCCATTGGTAATGGCTAATTTTGATAAACTCGCTTCAGAGACCACTTTCAAGTGTCAGATTAAGACACCTTTTCGAATGAGTGATTTTACAATATTGGATGAAAATGATAAATATTTTCCTAGAATTGTAAAAAAGATAAATGAGCAGTATACTGTTTGGGTTAAAGATTTGATTTTAGAGGATAATAATTTTAATAATGAGATTGAAGATCTCAAAAATAAAATTGATAAAAAAGAAGACACTACCAAAATGATAGTTTTTTACGGAAGTTCTACCATACGTCTGTGGAAAAACCTTCACGAGAATTTCCCAAAATTTAATGTATTAAACCTTGGTTTTGGAGGTGCATTTATCGAATCTTTAGATAAATATTTTGAGACATTATTCCAGTTTAATTCCCCAAAAGCGATTGTAATGTATATGGGAGGTAATGATCTGAGCTTGGATTACAATGCAAATCAAATTTTTCAAATGATTAAGGCTCTAATTTTCAGGATTCATAAAAAATTCCCTACAAGTAGAATCATAAATATTGGAATCAAGCCATCCTTTGAACGTCAAAAAGATTTGAAAACCATCAAACAAATNAATTGTATGATGCGAN
The DNA here is from genome assembly GCA_002171295.2 of Flavobacteriaceae bacterium TMED121. Lineage (GTDB taxonomy): Bacteria > Bacteroidota > Bacteroidia > Flavobacteriales > Flavobacteriaceae > UBA8316. The sequence continues at coordinate 19,676 of NHFW02000022.1, read as the reverse complement.
AATTATCAAATACAATTCCCTATTTAAATCAAGTTGATTTGTTTAATGAACTAATGNTTGATGAAAAGATTGACAAAAAATATTTTCTTCAAGATGGACTTCACTTGAATAAACAAGGTTATATNGTTCTAAATAAATTACTATATAAAGAGCTCAAAATTATTGGAAATCTTGTTTAAGTTCGATCAATATTACAAACATATTAGTAATATATTTTTTTATTTAGTTTGTGAATCCTGAATTTCAATAAGCCAAATTATTTTTTCTTATTTTAGACTTCNAAAGCGTTAGAATAAAAAAAATTCCCCAGAACGGGTGTCCTGAGGAATAATATTAACCATAAACCAATTTAAAATGAATTAAATAGGTTTTATAAAAATAACGTTTTTTTTTAATAATAAAGCATAATCATCAGAAAAAATAGATCTGGGTGCCCTGTAGTTAAATTATTGGATGTTTTGGGAGACAAATGGTCCATAATCATCGTTAGAGATATNTTNAACGGGAAAAAAACTTTTGGCGATTTTCTCGGTTCTCCTGAAAGAATATCTACAACCGTATTAACTAGTAGACTTGAGTTTTTAAAATTGCATCAAATTATTGACTCTGTTCCAGACTTGAGGGACCAAAAGGTAAAAAGATATTATCTTACAGATAAAGGTATTGATCTTTTTCCTGTAATCTATGAGATGTTTTATTGGAGCATGAGAAATTTTAATACAGNTCTTATACTCCGACCCAATGGTTTTGCAGCCCATTTGCAAATAGACTCTGACAAAAAGGGTGATAAAGGTATGTCGCCGGATCAAGTTATTAACGAGGCTAAGAAAAAATATTTAAAGATTAGGTCAAGTATTTTGAATTNAAGCTTTTTTTACCTTACTTTGTTTTAACAATTAACCATAGATCAATTTAAATTACCTCTTGTAAATTTGATATGCGAGAGGTTTTTTTTATGCTTAANAAGAAAAGCGATGTCTTCCTTTAGCTGTTTCATTTCTAATTTTAGTGTAGCATTGTAGATTCCTCTTAAACGCAGTTTCTGGTCAACTAATACTACGTGTTCGGTATGGAGAAATTCGCTGCTATCCTTTGTGAAACCCAAGTTTTTTTCAGCAAAATAGGATTTTCGTGCCAAGCGATAAATTTCACTTTTTTTGCCGGTTAGTAGATGCCAGTTTTTAGCAGTTATACCGTAACTTTTTGCAAATGATTGCAGTCTCGGTATAGAATCTATCCATGGTGTAACTGAGAAGGACATCATTAAAAATTCAGGATGATTTTTATAGGCTTCTGAAATAATTTTTAAATTATTCGTCATTATTGGGCATATACTTGTACAACTTGTAAACATAAAATTGGCAATATGAACCTTACCCTTTATAGCCTCATTTGAAAAATTATTTAGATGATGACTCTTTAACTCAAAGTTTCCAATCTTGTGGGGAATTTTATTTTCTATTTCATGTGCTGATGTTAGAAAATATGGAGTAAAATCAGGGCTGTTGTAATAGGGTAAATCAAAGGGTTTATTTTTACAGCTACAAAAGAACACCAAGTAAATTATGCTATTGAATACTGTCCGATACATTTACACAATTTTTAGTTCCCAATAATCCATAACGGCGGTTATTTTTTATTATATAGTTCGATCTTATTTCGCCATTATCATACCATAATTGCTGATGCCCGAACTCTTGCCCATTAATGTAATTTAATGATTTGATAATTTGACCGGATTTAGTCCATTCTTTTAAAGTGCCATGGTAGATGTCATTTTTTAAATTATATGCAAATGCCAAACTCCCGTTTTTCCAGTACCCAAGATGAACACCTTCCTTATTCCCTTTGTTATAACTTCTTTTTTCAAAAACGATATTCTTTGGGTAGAATCTTTTAAAAACACCGTGTGAGAGTCCGTCTTGATAGTTTTCAATTGAAAGGGTATCCCTGTTTTTGTCCAACTGAAAAATCATTCCAGAAAAAGGTAGGTCTCTGTATAAGTAAAACCCTCTTTTATTGACCAAAGTTAATGTATCACGGTCGGCAATAATTTTATTAGAGGGAGTTGTGTTGCAGGTACAGAAAAGTACTAGTATTAATAAGCTTCTACTGGGTAACTGTCCCAGGAGTCCCAAAGTAGCCATTGCCATTGATGTATGGATCGTTTTCAGTGATATGGTAATGATATATTCCTGAAGGAAAATCATCTGTAGCATGATTATGCCCGTGGTAATCGTCTAGATCTTCATTGGTTACCTTTNCCATATTTTCAAAAGGGCCGTAGACAGGAAAACCGTCTAATAAAAATCCAAGAAGAGCATCATTTCCTTGATTTTCTGTTAAGTAAAGCGGTTCCATATGGTAGTGGTATACCCCCTGGGGTTGAGGATGCCCATTGTATTGATCAAAAGAGTTGATTTCNCCTGTAAGGGGTTGATTATTGGGTCCAGCATACTGATTATATATTGCAACCCCGTTAAGCGCTACTCCNATTGAACCCAGTCTAGTNGNACTTTTATTGGAAGCTTCAGTGGGGTTGAGAGGAATTTTATAGGTAAAATCAAATGAAGTGATTNTGTTAGGATTTAAATTAAAATTAGGGTTATTACCATCATATGGAGTAAATAATGGATCACTTTGATTAAAGTATGGGCTTTTGTGGTCAGGAGTTCCATCTACCTTAATAACAACATAATTTCCTTCAAGGGCTATACTCGATGCACCATAAACTTTATTGTAAACTTCTGGAAGGCTATTTTCCTCTTTTGCACCTTCCTCATTAGATTCATTTTTACTACAATTTGTAATTAAAAGTATTGTAATTATAAAAACTAAATTCTTCATATAAATTTCTTATAAATTCCNANTTAAAATATTAAAACCCTAAGTTAATACTTAATTATATTAAATTCTGTTCTTCTGTTGCGTTTATGCTCCTCTTCACTTAAGCTGCAACATTCGCAACGACTTACCCATGTTTCTATATTTACATTTTTTAAACGATTGAAAATTTTGTTTGCCTCAAAAGCAGTATTAGCTTGATCTAAAACAATTTGATATAATCCATCAACATTTACTTTTATTTCAGCGGGGTAACCAATAGAGACAAATTCTTTTTTCCTTAGTTCAGCGAGATCNAATGANGCGAAAGTACCCCCTAAGATTAAATAATCTTTTGTGTCGTTGCCTTCAATATGATCTTCCCCGTAACCTTTACCAAAGACTCTTTCAGGCTTTTCGATAGTATTTTTAACGTAATTTATAATTGTTTNGTTTCTCTGTTCGGACAACTCTAGATTATATTCTCTTTTTCCTCTACAATCAGAATAGGAACTAACTTCCACAACTAATTGTGGGTTTTCATTCATTGCTAAAGCAACAGCATCTACACGGTTTTTATAATTTAATAGCAGATCTGAGTCGTTATAATTGTAGTAAATAGGCAAGAAGGTCTTTTGTAAATTTTCAGGAAGTTTATCTAATGAGATGTTGGATCTTTCAAGTATTACTTTTACAGGGTCTGACTTCCCATATTTAGTATTAATAACATAGGAAAATGAATCAATTTCTTTTAATGGAGCAGAATTCTTATATAGAAACGACCCATTAGAATTAATTTTAATTTTCCCATATTTTACGTCTTGATTCAATTCAATTTTCTTTTTGAATAAAGCAGTTAAGGGATCATTTGCAAAAAGTTGTTTTTCATCATTTACTAGTACGCCATTCATACTCACTATTAAAGTATCTGCGGGGCTATAAGTATATTTATCTGGTAAACCCTCAATTTTGGGAGTAAAAAGGAATCCATACAAATCATCATNTCCTTTTCCATTNTGGCGGTTAGAACTTAGAAAACCGTAATCCAANCCATTATTTAGGTGGAAAGAAAAATTATCATTTGGTCCATTAAAAGGATTTGGTAAATCTCTAANATGCCATCGAATATCAACAGTATTAATCGCAAGTTTTANATTCATTTTACCTCCAGTACTTTTAGTACTGTAAAAAAGAAATCTTTCATCATAAACAAAGGGGAAAACTTCATCAGCNTGGGTATTAATGTCTGGNCCTAAGTTAACAGGCGTCCCTAGGCCGTTATTTGGNAAAATGGNAACATAATACAAATCCATTCCTCCGAAACCNCCTGGCCTATCACTTGAAAAATATAATCTTCTGTTATATGGACTAACGGCAGGATGTANAGTTGAGTAGCCATCTATATTGATGGATAATGGAATTGCAGCTTTTTTATCTATTTCACTATAATCCAGGGAGTATAAATCCAATTGAATAAGCTCTTCTTTTTTAAAACTTCCAGAACTTCTGGTCAAATAAAATTGATTGGTCAATACATCCCAACTGGCTGGGCCGTCTTGAAAAACAGAATTTATTCCTTTTGGATAAGGTGTTTCTTCATCAACTTTGAGTTGCTTATAATTAAATTTGGCTTGGTAAAGATTATAAATATCGGAGTTAGATTTTATTCTTTTTTTTAATCCCCGATTGTATTTTTTAGATTGTTTTTTGGCATATATAAGTTGTTTTTCATCTTTATTTTCAAGTAAATAAGCTCCAAATTCAGATGCTTTTGTATTAATATTTAAATTAACCAACTTATAATTACTTTCCATATCTATAGATGGTTCAAAAATCATATCGGCTATTGGTAATCTCAGAGCTTTCTGTCTATATTCATTTTTCAAACTTTCATTTTCAGTTATATAGCTTGCAAAGTGATAATAGTCAAGAACTATTGCGTCATTTGAATCCACTATAGGTCTAAGGATTTTTTCAGCTTTTTTTAAAGCCCCTGTCTTAGCATAAGATTTGGCTAAATTTCGTCGGGCATCAATGGTAATGTAATCATCAATGCTTAAATATTTAAGGATTGCTTCTTCATAATTTTCATTTATAAAGTAATAGTCGGCCCATTCAATAGTTCGATTTAGTTCAAAAGAGGTTTGACAAAACAGCCCATTAAAAACAAATAGTCCGAAAAATAAAAACCTTTTTTTCATAATTAGAATATTCTGGGTGAACGAAGAATATTTTTAACTGTAGGGATTAAATCAAATCGCATCATTAATTCATGAGTTGAATGGTTTACATTAATATATTTACCAAGGGATGAGGTATTAAAAGAATAACCCAATGATACCGTCTTATTTAGATGAATTCCAGCGATAATCCCGAAACCGCCTCCAAATTTTGAACGTGGAAGTACACTTGTAAAAGTAGATCTCATTTGGGGACCGATCCAAAAAGTATCTTTGAATAACATANTTGCACTTAAATCATATCCAAAAGGAGCCCCAACTGTATATTTAATTAGTGTACTGGGTTTTAATTTGAGACCTTCTGCTAAATTGAAGATACCTCCTAATATACCATAATAATGTCTTTGTATGTTAAAGCTTTCGTTTTCGATAAACCAGGGAATTGAAATTCCTGCATACCATCTTGGTCTATGGTAATACATTCCAAACCCAATATTAGACTTGAACTCACCTTGACCATCAAAAACAAATGAATTATCCCCAATATTTGTTGTACGAATAATAGACTGATTGAAATCGTAGTTTACAACCCCCAATTTGATCCCAATTGATAAAAAAGCTTTTTCTAGTTCCAAATGGTATGCCAGGTCCAGCGCTACTCTTGAACTGGTCATTGGGCCAATTTTATCATTAACTCCGCTTAACCCAAAACCAATATTTTTAGAGGTCATCTTGTGATTAAAAGTAAACGCTTGAGACTCTGGAGCACCCTCAAAATTTAACCATTGACTACGATGAAGAATTGTGAAATTAGTATATTCTTTAGATCCAGAATAACCTGGATTAAGACTTTGGTGATTAAACATATATTGGGAAAAAATCACTTCTTGTTGCCCATTCATTTGAATTAAATGGAGACAAAATAAGGAGCAAACAATAGTTTTTAACTGTATTCTCACGGGCATTAAATATATTAATAATTTGACATATTAATTAAAATGCGACTGAACACTTGATTATATTTTGAAATATTATTTTAATAAATAACTTTACGGTCAATCTTTGAATGTCAATAGTAAATAATAATTTCGATTATGAATGGAATTTGGTTGAGAACTTTTACACTTTTTTTTGTGTTACTCAATTTTCATTCAATTAAAGCTCAGCTTAGTAAAGTCCATTATATTCCTCCTATAGCAGCACATCCTGCGACAAATTCAAACGCCTACCCTAGAGATCAATATATTTACATATCTACACCGTCTAATTTGGATGTGAGTTACAGTATACAACCGTTAGGATCTCTACCGAGTAACTATATCTCTGGTGTCGTTTCAAATACTAGTCCAAATGTCCATTATATAGGTGAAGGATCTACAAATTTTGCAATAGTCAATAGTGATTTTTATGGTGGAAGAGTTTTGGATGATAAAGGTTATATAATAACTTCAGATTCTCCNATTTATGTTGCCTTTCGTTTAAGGGCATCATCNAGAAATGGCGGCAATTTCCCTCAGGCAGGAGCTTTAGTTAGTAAAGGATTATCTGCACTAGGAACCTCTTTTAGGACAGGCACCTTTACTAGTGAAAATCCAGATACTGGAAGTGGGGCCAATTATTTGAACTTTATTTCAATAATGGCGACTGAAAATAATACAAATGTAATATTTGACAATCTGAAAAAAGGATTGATATTAAAAAACATTACATCTCCATCTGGTTCAGGAACATTTTCTTTAACGACTACTTTAAGTAAAGGAGAGAGCTACCTAATCTCAGCAGAGGCAGAAGATTCTGTATTTAATCAGGACGGTTTAATCGGGGTATCCATTACTTCAGACAAACCAATTGTTGTTAATTCAGGTTCTGCAAATGGAAGTTTTCATAATGGCGGTGGAAGAGATTATGGAATTGATCAAATCGTTGGAGCTGATAAAATTGGAATGGAATATGTTTTTGTCAAGGGAAATGGAGCCAACGGATATGAAAATGTTTTGATTGTTGCAGATCAGGATGATACGGATATTTTCATTAATGGCTCTTCCACAGTAACTCGTAATTTAACAAAAGCAGGAGATTACTATTTAATTGAAGGCGAAACCTACGATCTGGGATCCTCAAATAGAACAATGTATGTAAACACTTCAAAAAACGTATATGCTTGGCAAGGAATAGGGCTTGGAAGTGAAGCAAATCAAGGAATGTTTTTTGTACCGCCTTTATCATGTCAAAGTCAAGGGCAGGTTAATAATATTCCTCTTATAGAATATATCGGATCATCGTATTTTGGAGGATATGTAACAGTGGTAACAAATGGAACAGCTTCGGTGACCTTTTCAGATTCAAATAATTCGGATAGGTCTTTAGATGATTCAAGCTTTTCAGGCGGGGTTAATGTAACTGGACCTGAGACAATTGATGGCGCAGACTACAAGGCATATATTATCCAAAACTTAAGAGGGAATGTGTCAGTTGAATCCAGCGGAGAGCTATATTGTGCATATTATAACCAAAATGGTGCGGCTACTTCTGGAGGATTTTATTCTGGGTTTATCTCTCCTCCTGAGACAGTTATTAGGGCCCCAAATTTATCAGGAGAAAAGTGTCTTCCCAATATTGAGTTATTGGGATCTGGATTGGAAGCTTACGACAGCTTTACTTGGATGTATAATGATGGCAGTGGATTTGTTGACCTCGGTGTAAATAATAATCCCTATCAGCCTCTAAACCCAGGGTCTTATAAAATAAAGGCTCAAAAAAGCTGTGGGGGAGTAACTTCAGTTGCCTTTTCTGAGCCTGCTGTGGTTAGTAATTGTCCCAATGATTTTGATGGGGACGGAGTAAATGACAATATTGATCTCGATATTGATAATGATGGAATATTTAATGATTATGAATCGTCAGGATTATATAATTTAGATCTTTCGGATTTTTCAAATCCTATTATTTCACTTCCAGATTCATCAACAATAAGCGGGGCATTTAATCTTACTGCAGGATCCACAGGAAATGATAGTGTTATTGAACAAACAGTTTATGGTGATATTGCGTCGCTAGTTCAAATAGGACCTAACTACGAAAATGTTTTAGAATTTGATTTTAATGATAAAGTTAATTTCAAGTTTACTCATTCAACATATGATACTCATAGTATTATTGGGAATGAAATATTTATTTTATCAACTTCACAAGCTACCGAAAGCTTGTCTCTTTTAGACCCTGATAATATTTTATTAATTGACACCAACTATGATAATATATATGAATCTGGAATAGAACTTTATTCAGCAAATGAAATAATATTTAAGTTTAATCCTAGTCCAAATGGGAATACCCCTTTTGCTTTTTTTGGTCAAAACATGAATAATATCAAGTTAAAACACATTAATAATAATTCAAGTGAAACATCTTTATTGAGATTTAATTTGTCTTTAAATCAATTTTCGTTAGATACCGATAATGATGGTATTTCAGACTCATATGATTTAGATAGTGATAGCGATGGGTGTAGTGATGTTATTGAAGCTGGGTATTCAGATACGGATAATCCTTCTGATGGTATTCTGTCTAGTTCCCCAGTTTCCGTAAATAGTCTTGGTCAAGTGGCAGGAAATGATGGCTACACGATCCCAAGAGATGGAGACAATAATGGCATATATGATTTTCAAGAAGTTGGACAACCTCTTGATTTATCAAATATTACAACTCATCCACAATCCCAAAGTGTTTGTATTGGTGAAACTTTGAATGTTTTGGCGGAGTCAAATGTAGAAAGTGCTGTCTTCTCTTGGCAAGTTTATGATGGGAGTCAGTGGATAGATATTTCGGATAATCCTATTTATCAAAATTCTGATACAAATAATTTAGAAATAACCCCAAGTGATTCTAGTTTTGATAGTTTTAGATACAGAGCGAAAATTGCTAACCCAGCTTTTCTATGTAGCCCAATCAGCTCTGATGAGGCTACCCTAAGTATATTACCCCCTAAAACATTTACATTATCTGATAATGAAATTACAATTTCAGAGACAGATTCACCGACTAGTTTTCAAATGATTCTTGATAGTGCTCCCTCTGCTGATGTAATTGTCAGCTTTTCTAATCCAGATATCTCCGAAGCACTTTTTTCTCCTCCTTCTTTAACTTTTACTTCCTCTAATTGGAATGTTCACCAGAGTATTTCAATTACTCCGAATAGTGACGGGATAATTGATGGAGATCAAGTTTTAGCTTCTCAAATTTCATTCAATTCAATCGATAAGTGTTTTTCTAATATTACTGGAGAGACAGTTACTTTAACAGTTCAAGATGTTAACGCTGCAGATTTTAAAATTATCCCAATTGATAATCTATCAGATGAGAATGGAGATGAAGCTTCGTTTAGTATCGAGCTTTTATCTCAACCGACAGGTGTGGTTGAGCTATTTATTAATTCAAATGATTTAACAGAAGGGAGTCTGGCTATCAATAAAGTAATTTTTAATCCCTCCAATTGGAATATTCCTCAAATTATTACTGTAGAGGGACTTCCTGATCCTATTCCATTTAAGGATGGAAATATAGATTATAAAATCATTACAGGAAATGTAAGTTCTACAGACCCAGAATATAATCTACTAGATGGTACTACTATTGATGACGTGAANCTTACGAATCAAGACAATCAAGGNCCTGGAATTGAGTTGATTGTTATTGGGGGAGCTCAAAACACAAATGAAAGCGGGAGATCCTTCGCCGTTCAATTTAATCTTCTTTCTCGTCCACTTAATGGTGGGTCTGTAAATTTTAGTTTACAAATTTCAGGGGATCAAGATGAGGTTTCTTTGTCCTCTAATAATATTACTATTTTAAATGATGATTGGAACAAACCTTTCAACAATCAGATAACCATTACAGGTATTGACGATGAACTTATAGATGGAGATATTTTTNTAGTTCTAGAGACAGGAAACCCTGTTTCGTCAGATATAGTTTATGATTCCCTTGATGAATTTGACGTTGCAGATTTAATATTCAGAAATTTAGATAACGATCAGGCTGGATTCAGCCTAGGGTCAATCTCAAATAACTTAAGTGAGGATGAGAATATAGCTAATTTCTTTGTGAGGCTTGATATTGAGCCTAATCAAGATGTTTATCTGAACTTAAGCTCAAATGATCCTTCTGAAGTGAAAGTTGATCCACAATATCAAGAATTACATTTCACCNCTTTAAACTGGAATATTCCTCAAACAGTTATTGTTAGAGGGGTTGATGATTCATTTATTGATGGTGACCAATTAACTCAAATTACGGTTGGAGTAAAGGAAAACTCTGACCCCAATTTTCTTTCAGAACCAAACCAGACAGTTGATGTAATTAATATTGATAATGATAACGCGGAGATAATTTTAACTCTGATAGATCCTCTAACCAGTGAGGGTGGGGATAAAGGCAGTCTTACTGTTCAATTGGGCGCACCGCCAATTTCAGAGGTACAACTTATTTTTTCAAGCTCTAATATTAATGAAGGAGTCGTTAGTAATACATTTACATTCAGTCCTTCGAATTGGAATCAACCACAAGAGGTTACGGTAACTGGAGTAGATGAATTAATACCTATTGCAGATGGAGCTGTAAACTATCAGATATATATTTCATCAATTATTTCAAGTGACTTATTTTATGGTCAACTTAATCCATCTGACATAGACCCACTAAACTTTATAAATCAAGATAATGATTTGGCTTCAGTAATTATAAATCTTATTGACAATGATTTTACAACCAATGAGTCTGGTGATCAAGTCAAAATTCAATTCTCTCTTAATTCAAAACCAACAGAAGATGCATCAGTAACAATTCCTATTTCATTATTCGAAAACGAGGACGAGATTGAATTACCCTTAAACGAAATAATTATTGAAAATCAAAATTGGGATAAATCTGAATTAAATCAGATTATACTTACTGGGTTAGATGATTTTATTCTAGACGGCGATCAAAGTATAAACTTTATAACAGGAGATCCAAAGTCAACTGATATTAATTACAACAATCTGAATGCATCCTCAATTGCTAATTTAGTTATACAAAACCAAGATAATGACTTTGCTGGTTTAGTCTTATCAGGAGATGTTAAGCCTGTTGGAACAATCCCTGAAGGTTCTAATATTTCATCTTATGAACTTACAAAGTCCACTTCAGAATCAGGTGCTACTGTAACTTTTAAAGTTAAATTGACTGTTCAGCCAAGTTCACATGTTACTTTCTACACAACATTAGCTGATATATCCGAGGTAGGAGTTATAGAGAATAAGCTAACCTTTACTCCTGAAAACTGGAGTCAAGATCAAGAAATTACCCTTTATGGCATCGACGATATTTTATATGACGGAGATATTACTTCGCAAATTTTTCTAGCAGTGGATACTTTTACTTCTGACATTAATTATAAAAAAATAGAAAATTTAATTATTCAAGTAACTAATCTAGATAATGACATTGACNTAGATGGAGATGGACTTCATCACTATTTTGATAATTGTCCTAATATATTTAACCCTAACCAAGAAGATCTTGATCTTGATGGAATTGGTGATTTTTGTGATCAAGATATAGATGGAGACGGCGTGACCAATCAACAGGAAGAAATTGATCAAACCGATTCTTATGAAAATTGTGATTTTATATATACTAGTATTACCCTTAATATTACTGCTCCAATGGATTGTGATAATGACGGAGTAACAGATAAGATTGATTTAGATGATGACAATGATGGAATATTGGATACTTTGGAAACTAATGCTGATTTCGATCAAAATGGAAAGATCAATAGTTTAGATTTAGATAGCGATGGAGATGGTTGTTATGATGTTATAGAAGCAGGATTAATAGATCCTGATAAAGACGGTTTATTGGGAACAAGCCCGGTAATGGTTGATGAATTTGGTAAAGTGATTTCGGCTTTAGGATATCTTTCCCCTGCCGATTTAAATCAATCGGGAGAATATGATTTTATCGAATTACCACAAACTATTCAAATCACAAAACAACCTCTCCCATTAATGGTTGTGTTTGTAGGTAAAGACATGACTATCAATATAGAGCTTAACACAGAGGATAATGTAAACATTCAATGGCAAATTTTACAACCTGACATTAATTCCTCATGGGTAGATCTAGAAGAGACCGATTTCTTCCAGGGAGTAAATACTAGATCCCTAATGCTAATTGATCCAGATGAAACAACAGTCAAATTGAAATTTAGGGCTAAAATAGGATCAACAGATTATCAATGTGGGCCATTATTATTTTCTAATGAGACAAACTTTGATTATCAACCTCTAGAAATTCCGAATGCTTTTTCTCCAAATAATGACGGGATGAACGAGAAACTTGAAATTAGAGGTTTAGGAAAATTTCCTAAACATCAACTTACAATTTACTCACGCTGGGAGACGGTGATAATTCAAGAAGCACCATATGAAAATGATTGGGGAGGCGAACAAAGATTAGGCTTTCCGAAAAACAATGGAGGAGATCTTCCTGAGGGCACTTATTTCTATATTTTAGATTTAGGAAATGGCCAATCCCCNTTTAAAGGATTCATTTATTTAAAACGCTAATTTTACTNATCAACTAATTTCTNTGTGAAAAAAAATCTTTGGAAAATTTTNACCCTATTATGGGCTTCAATTATAGTTTATTTTAGTTTTTTTACTCCNTATGACCCAGANGGTGTTGGATTTTTTGAACATCAGGACAAAGTGGGTCATTTGATTTTTTACGCAATCTTGACCTATGGGCTGATTAAGGTTTTTAGGCAGGAGATTATTTTAAACGAACCNTCAAAGTTAGCTTCAAGTATTGGTTTTNTCTTTGGAGTGATAATAGAGCTTATCCAGCATTATTTTACTACCCTTAGAGTGGGATCAGTAATGGATGCTTTGGCCAATGGATTTGGAATTATTCTTATTGTTATGCTTGTGCATAAGTATCCTAAATTATTCTTTATTAAACCCTAACTTTGAATTCATGCAATTCAAGTTTCGCAAGGTATTACTCAAAAAAAAATTTCCTCTTGCCATAAGTCGAGGTATAAGAGGGGACGCTTATAACTTATTTCTCTCATTTGAAAAAGATGGGATTACTGGTTGGGGAGAGGCNGCTCCAGGTAAAAATGAAAATGCAGAATCAGTTGAAAAAATTGAATCCCAGTTAAATATTTTGATTGCTGGGGGAATAGAAAATAAAACTACCGAAGAGATTAATCTAATGGCTAAAGATCAGGGCATAGCTCCGTGCGCTAGCGCAGCTTTAGACATGGCAATTTGGGATTGGGAAGCTAAAAATAAAGCTTTACCTTTACATAAGTATCTGCATTTTCCAGCCCCTTCAGTACCGACCTCTGTTACTCTAGGAATTAACCCTCCTGAGGTTGTTAAAGAAAGAATCCCCCTTATGCTTGAAGGAACAACTATTAAAGCACTTAAAGTAAAGTTGGGTTCACCTCAAGGAATTCAGGCTGATCAAGAAATGTTTGCCCAAGTCTTGGAAAGCACAAAAAAATACGACATAAATTTACGTGTTGATGCCAATGGAGGCTGGTCAACATTGGACGCAATATTTATGATGAAATGGCTTGCTGACCGGGGAGTAGATTATATTGAACAACCGATAGAGGAGGGAAATGAACAAGATTTAAAACACCTATATCATAATAGGCCTTTACCGATTTATATCGATGAGTCCTGCCGTTATGTTGAAGACGTAGCCAAATGGGCTTCGCATATAGACGGCGTTAATATGAAATTAATGAAATGTGGAGGAATAACGGAAGCCTTGAAAATTATTAAAGCAGCTAAGCATTACAAACTTAAAACTATGATAGGCTGCATGAGTGAATCTTCTATTGCCATAGCAGCAGCAGCTTCCATTTCTGGAATGATCGACCACATTGATCTAGACTCCCATTACAACCTTAATCCCGATCCATCTTCTGGTGTAAAAATGATAGATGGTGTAACGATTCCCGACCTTGTCCCTGGCCACGGCGGGATNCTAAAGCCTGAATATTATGCTTAAACCAAATCAAAAAGTAGCGATTTACATGCAAGGCTTTCTACATAGTGATTTTGGTAAAATGGGTTTAGGAGTTATTCGGTATTTAGAAAACAAAATCGTTGGGGTAATTGACTCAGAAAANGCTGGGAGTAACATAAGTAAAGAACATAAAATTGACAGAGATATTCCAATTTATAGTAGTTTGGAGGAGGTTATCANAAAAGGCGCAGAGGTATTGGTTTTGGGAATTGCCCCCTCGGGTGGAAAAATTCCAAATGACTGGCTTTACTTAATTGAATCAGCCGTTAAAATGGGATTGAGTGTAATCAATGGATTACATGATACCCTAGGAGATCGTTTTAATCATAAAATAAAAGACAGAGAAAATCAGTGGATCTGGGATGTGAGAATTCCGAATATAATTCCACAAATAGCCACAGCAAAAGCAGCTGAATTATCTAATAAAAGGGTTTTAATGATAGGGACAGACATGGCTTCTGGAAAAATGACAGCTGGTTTAGAAATTTATCAATGGGCAAAAAATAATGATATCGATTCTGGCTTTGTCGCAACAGGTCAAATCGGGATTACTTTGATGGGACAGGGAATCCCGTTAGATGCAATCAAAGTAGATCATGCCTGTGGAGCAGTGGAGCAAATAGTATTAAATCATTTGGATAAACCTCTTATAATTATTGAGGGGCAGGGTTCCCTTTTACATCCTGGGAGTACGGCTACATTACCTTTAATGCGCGGTAGCTGCCCTACTCATATGATTCTTTGTCACCGCGCTGACAAAGTTACCCTGAGAAATCCTGAAACTATTAAAATACCTCAGCTAAAAGATTTTATAGCTCTAAATGAATCACTAGCCTCTACTTGTGGTACCTATGGAGCCCCTAAAGTAATTGGTATTGCACTGAACACATCAAAACTATCCAGAGCAGAATCCTTAAATTATATTTTACAATTGGAGGAGCAAACAGGACTTCCTGTGACGGATGTCATAAGGTTTGGTGTTGATAAAATAGTTCAGCAATTGTTATAATTTACTTACAGTGGTAATCTGCAGCTCGAGTTGCTATTTGATTATTGGGCTTTACATTTACTTTATAGCCTAAAGAGTTTGCCCACCCTTTGGTAGCAGAAATTAACTTGCTGGACTTAAAATTTTCATCACTATTATAATCCATATCTATTTCCACCCTAACACTTACTTGATGGGTTAGCCACTGTGCAATATCAATACTCATTTCAGCCTCTTTCCATAAACGAGTCCACATATCTTTTATCAATAACTCAGTTTTTTTACTTAGGATATAGTGAACTCCTCTACTTCCATATCGGTAGGCGATGACCGTGGCATATTTTGTTTTCTTCCCGACATTTTGGGAATCTGACCCAATATGTATTTTAACATTGGGGTAATCTCTCAGTATTTTAAGTGTATGTTCAACAGGATCTATTCGCTCTCCTTTGATATTTTTAAATAGCCTCATAAATTAACCCTAAGATAATTAAGCTGAATAAAAAAATGGTTTTATTTTTGGTTTAGCTATGAATTACGAAATAATATTTAATATATACAATACAGGGATTTTAATTTTTTGGTTTTTCCTTTTGGTTTTTCCAAAAAGTAAATTAACTCAAAAAATGACTGACTTTCCCTGGATTCCACTTGTAATAGCTTTTGGATATATATATTTTCTAGGTACTTCCGACAGTATTTTTTCTGTTGATTTTTCTTCTCTTTCAGGGTTAACCGAGATGTTTCAAAATTCTAATCCAAGGGGCGTTGCTGCTGGATGGCTTCATTATTTAGCGTTTGATTTTTGGGTTGGCTGTTGGATTTTAAGGGATAGTCAGAAAAAAGGCGTAAAACATGCTTTTATTATTTTTCCAATGNTTTTTACCTTTATGTTGGGCCCAGTAGGTGTAATTATNTATACCCTTGTGCTGTTATTTCAAAAAAAATTAATTAAAAAATAAGGTTGACAACTTCATTTCTATTTTTTTCACTAGCAGTTGCCGTTGGATTTGGGGCATTAGGTTCTTTTATAGCAAGTAAAAAAGGACGAACAGAGAGATTCGGTTTTATTATTGGATTTTTATTTGGATTTTTTGGAGCAATTGGACTACTTCTAATGAGAGATCAATCAAAAAATGACCAATCTCAAGATCGTTTAAAATAATTTATCCCAAACCATTATTCCCAATTTAGTACTCAATCCGAGAATCAAAGGATATACGGCAAATAGCCACAGATAATCTAGTAGTTTTAGTGAAGAACCATTACCGATAGAGTTTAAAAAGTCATACCAAGTTTTAAGACCCAATTTGGTCGCAATAATATTAGCAAGTATGGCAACTGACAAAACTATAAGCCCGATAAAGTAGTATTTAATCATTTTTCTAACCTAAGCTTTTGTATTTTGTTGTTATGAATTTAATAGTGTTAATCAAAGTTATACTTTTTATTTTGGCAATAGTCTGTTTTTATGTTGTCTATCTAATGTATACAAACCTTTCCTTTATCGACAGACCCTATTTTTATGGGGGATTAGTACTTATGTTAATTGCTATTTTGATTAGAAAAAAAAAGTAGCTACTTACTCTTTGACTAGTATATAGGTNGCACGNACTCCAGTGGCAAGATTCCATTGATTGGAAGCAGTCATGTTTCCGCTTTCATCATATACCCTTACTTCGGCAGTATTAGGGCCNGATTCCCCTTGATTTAGTGCGACAAAATCAATCTTATTAAAACCGTCAACTAGAGACACACTCAAGCCTTTAAAACGCTCCACTAATAACACATTTGGCTGAATCACTTGATCATTGTGGAGAATTCTTACGCGATCTCCATCTGGATATTCGTGATCTCTAAAAATAATCCTAGCCTTGCCTCCCTTAATTCTGTAATCTCCCATATATTGGTTAGATTTATATTTATTAGGGTCTTTATTTCCTTCAAGGCTTTTTCCGTTTAACTTTGAAAGGTAATAATCTCCAGGATCTAGAAACTTTTCTTGATTCTCCATATTGATTTTTGCATCTTTATTTAAGTTGGGGTTAGTAATGTCAATTGGATCTTTTTTCAAGAAATCCCTCTGAAGATATTCGTTTTCTTGTGGCTTTATATACAAAGGGCTTCTTTTTTCATTTTCCTCAATTGGAAATTTAAATGAAGAACNATTATTTTCNATCTGCCCCAAGATTATATTGACGCTTAAAATCATAAACAAGGATTTTAATAAACCTTTGAAGGGGTTAAACTTTCTATAAAAAAAACAATAGCCGCTGAAGCTCATTAAATAAAGTTTTGTAATACAAACCTATTTCAAAAAAATTAAACCTGCTTCTGGTTTTAAATTATTTTACAATAAATGATTACTTTGCCTCACTTATTTNAACAACATGGAATTAGCCATTATTGATTGGGCAATAATTATAACTTTTTTTTCTATCTCGCTATTTATTGGGATATGGGTTTCAAAAAAAGCTGGGTCATCTAGCGGGGAGTTTTTTCTGTCTGGGCGTAATATGCCTTGGTGGTTGTTAGGAATATCAATGGTAGCAACTACTTTTTCGACTGATACTCCTAACCTAGTGACTGATATAGTTAGAACCAATGGAGTTTCGGGAAATTGGGTCTGGTGGGCATTCCTAATTACAGGATTACTTACTGTTTTTATTTATGCCAAATTGTGGCGTAAATCGAATGTAAAGACAGATATTGAATTTTATGAGTTTCGTTATGGTGGTCCTCCTGCAAGTTTTCTAAGAAAATTTAGAGCCTTGTATTTAGGTGTAATATTTAACGTGATTACCATGTCTTCCGTTACTCTTGCAGCTATTAAAATTGGGGGGATAATGTTGGGGTTAGAACCATGGCAAACGGTTATAAGTGCTGGACTAGTTACAGTTTTATTCAGCACACTTGGGGGATTTAGAGGTGTGCTTTATACGGACTTTCTTTTGTTTTTTGTAGCGATGGCTGGATCAATAGGTGCTGCTTATTACCTAGTAAANCTTCCAGAAGTTGGAGGAATGACTGCACTTTTAAACCANGATAATGTTAGCAATAAACTTTCTATTTTACCANATTTTTCANANNCACAGGCATTAATAACCCTTCTNNTCATTCCNTTAGCAGTTCAATGGTGGAGCGCNTGGTATCCNGGNGCAGAGCCAGGAGGAGGAGGTTATATTGCTCAACGTATGTTGGCATCTAAGGATGAAAACCATGCTATTGGTGCAACTTTCTTTTTTAATATTATGCATTATGCTCTAAGACCTTGGCCCTGGATCCTTGTGGCCCTAACTTCTCTGGTTATATTCCCAGATTTAGCAAGTATCAAGGAAGCATTCCCCAATATTTCAGACGANAAATTAGGACACGATTTGGCNTACTCTGCAATGNTNATTAAATTACCNTCNGGNCTNNTNGGATTGGTNTTAGCNTCNCTTATNGCAGCNTATATGAGTACAATNTCNACACAACTAAACTGGGGTTCNTCCTATATGGTTTACGATTTTTATCAAAANCAAATTAACCCNAANGCNTCNGAANAAANATTGGTAGCCGTTGGNAGAATCTCNACNATTGCTCTGATGATANTAAGTGCNGNACTNGCANTATTACTNCAAAATGCACTTCAGATNTTNGATATTTTACTNACTTTNGGNGCAGGAACNGGACTNATTTTTATACTTCGATGGTTTTGGTGGCGGATCAATTCCTGGAGTGAAATATCGGCCATGTTTGCCTCNGGNATAGTTGCTATTTCANTAAAAACAANTGANNTAGGGTCNTATNTNTTTGGTTCAAATAAAGGANTATTNCCTGATTGGTTAGAATATCCTTTAGTTGTTTTATTCACNTCAATNATNTGGNTANNAGTAACNTATATGACCCNNCCNGAGAGTGACGANGTACTTNGAANATTNTATAAAAAAANTCAACCNGGNGGACCNGGNTGGGNAANGGTCATTAANAAAGCTAANAAAGATAAAGTNAAGCTCNATAAAAAAGANAGTAGTTGGAATGTTCCNTCNGGNATTTTAGCNATGCTTTTGGGNTGTGGATTNATNTANAGCATAATGTTTGCAACTGGCTATTGGATTTATGGAAAACATACTAGTGCTTCTGCTCTGACAATATCTTCATTTATTTTTGGAATATTCCTCATCAAAACATGGAAAAAAATTAAGGTAAGAGTATTGTGAGGCTAACCTAAAATTGCACCAGCTATTGTAGCAGACATTAAGGAAACAATAGTCCCACCTATCATTGCTTTTAAACCCAGTTCACTGAGATTCTTACGTTGCATTGGAGCAATAACACTAATACCGCCTACTTGAATTCCAATAGATGCAAAATTTGCAAAACCACAGAGAAGGTAACTCGCCATTAGGACTGATTTTTGGTAGCCAAAGTGGAGTGTGTTATTAATGTCTTTCAACGCTGCCAATTCAATGTATCCTACAAACTCACTCGCCACGATTTTTAACCCCAAAAGCTGTCCCATCAAAGTTATATCTTGAGTTTCAACACCGATTAACCACATAAAAGGTGCAAACAAATAACCCAAAATCAACTCAATTGAAAAACCTTCGTAAGGT
>NHFW02000026.1 GCA_002171295.2 Flavobacteriaceae bacterium TMED121 | reverse complement strand
CTCTTTTTTCTGATATATGGTATGAAAAAGAATTAAATGCTTTTATGGAAAAAAAATAATATTTTATTTTTTAATCCAANAAAAAACCCTTCNANTNGAAGGGTTTTTNTATTTAATTACCTTTTTAANTAGTAGATCTGTTTATTCTTCAAATACATNTAAACGTTAACAATACTTTNACGTTTAAATAAAAANNTAACTCCCCTTTNAGCAGTAANTANCGCAGGGGAGTTAAATTAAAATTAATATCCAGGATTCTGTTCAAGTGCAGAATTAGANTCTAAATCTTGTTCAGGTATTGGAAATAAAACATGATGTGATTTAGCATTTGTTTTACCTCTNCCCTGAGCGCCACTAATAAAACTTCCGTGGCGAATCAAAGACCTTCTTCTATGACCCTCAGCATGAAATTCCCAACCTCTCTCAACAAGTATTTGATCCCTTAAGNCAGATTTTGTTGAATAATCTGCAAGNTTATAATCAGGAGCATTAGATCTTTGTCTAACTTGATTTAATAAATCAATCGATTCTTGATTTGGACCACTAATTTCATTTAAGGCCTCTGCCCTATTTACAAGAACTTCAGCATATCTAAGAATGGGCATNTCATTTCCGTGACGNGGACCTAAACCATTGGGGTCTGGTGTAAACTTNACTGGTCTTGGAAATTTCTTTTCAACACCTGCAGTAATAGCATCAGTCATCAAATTAATTTGTTTACCTCCNTTATTNATGTATTGTTTAAGNATCCATCCGTACTTTCCGTTTGGAGGGTCATACTCATTTGCTCTTTGATCATTAACGTGNAAAGAATTGACAAACCATCTCCATAGCTGAAACTGAGCNCCATAGTTAACTTGCCCAGTTTGGTAACCGACTGGATAAGCATGAGGGGTATAATTCCAAGCTAATGCTTGAATTGGAGCAGTTGCTAATGAGCCAAAAACAAAAATCATTTCTTTATTTCCCTCATTTTCTACAGAAAACACTCCCTCNACATTAGGGAATAATTCATGATAACTAAGATCAATAACTTGCTTGTTGGTNTCGGCAGCTTTCTGCCACTGTTTAGTATCTAAATAAAACCGACCAAGCAAAGCTAAAGCGGCTGACTTGGTTGCCTTACCATAAATCTCAGGTTCAATCGGAAGGTTAGCAGCGGCACTAATCAATTCACTCTCTATAAATGCTCTAGTATCNGCATCACTNGCTCTTGAGGGAGTCAAGTCTAATTCACCAGAGGTGATTAATGGAAGCCTACCAAAAAANTCATAAAGCATTACATAATTGTAAGCTCTTAAAAATGTAGCTTCAGCTTTAAGAGAGGCTACCTTTGNAGCAGAGAGTGATGTTACATTGTCTATATTATCCAAAATGGAGTTTGCAACTCCAATCGCGGAGTACCTANCTNGCCAAATATTTCTGAAGAAGTTATTACTTTGATTCCAATTGAATTCAGCAAAGGTNGCNGCAGGTGCAGCGTATCCTCCNCCTCTTTCAAGCATTAAATCTGAAGTCCACTCACCAAATGTGTACCATTCTTCCCTGTAATTAGGTCTTGATTGTCTATATGCAGCAGTTAAAGTTGCATTAATTCCACCTTCACTAGATAAAAAGGCGTCAGGTGCGTATTGGGTAAAAACTTCTTCCTCTAAAAAATCTGAACAAGAAAAAGTAATTAAACCAAGTAAAATTAAAATATATTTTTTCATTTTTTTTGTGTTTAAAAGTTCAACTTACATCCTATCCTTATTATCCTAGCTAATGGATAATTTGCAAAATCTGCNCTAGAAACTCCGGTTCCGTCGGAATTACCGTCAGGGTCAAAACCTATATAANCTGGAGCAATGGTTAAAAGATTCTCACCAGATATATAAACATTTCCTGATTTAATAAAATCAACATTATCTAAAGGTAAATTATAGTTTAATGTGATGTTTTTTATTCTCATAAATGAAGCATCTTGAACAGTATATGTATTTACTTTATTAGTTCCATCAGAATACGAAGTATAATTTACTCCTGATGGGTAAACTGCATCTGTATTGGATGTTCTCCAACGATCTAGATAATGTATTGCTAGATGATTTCTTTCTTTGTTGATTGGATAAAGGGACTCTGCTGCAAGGTTACTGAAGTTTTCAATTCCTTGAACACCTTGAATATATATTTCTAAACTAAAATCTTTATATCCAAACCTATTGGTAATTCCATAGGTGAAATCCGCAAAAGGATCACCGAGTATTACACGATCAGCACCATCAATTTTATCATCTCCATTTTGATCTANAAAAATTGGATGACCTGGCAATGCGCTTGGTTGAGCTGAATTAGTAATATCGTCTCCCTGCTGGAAAATACCATTTTGTTCATACCCATAAAAAGATAGCATTGGAAAGCCAGTTTGTGTAATTCTATAATTTCCAGAAAAACCAAAACCTCCCGAAATAACATTCCCCGCAAAAGATGGTAGCTCTACAACTTCATTTTTAAGAAAGGACATTACAATATCTGTATCCCAAGTCCAATCTTTATCAACATTTCTAGAACTAAATGAAAAATCAACTCCTGAATTTTTTACTTGTCCAAAATTTGTTCTAACAACTCCGAAACCAGTTGTTAAGGGAACCGGTTGTTGAAATAACTGATCGTAAGTGTTTCTGTCGTAATAATCTATACTTCCAGAAAAACGATTATTAGATAAAGAGAAATCAACCCCAATATTTGTTTCCTTGGTCGTTTCCCATTTCAAATCTTGGTTTGCAATTCTTGCAGGAACAGCACCAGAAACGGTTGCACCNCCTAAAATCGCATTACTTCCGGCTTGAAATGTTGTTATGGTTTCAAAGTTCTGGATTCCTTGGTTTCCAATTTCTCCATAACCAACTCTTAGTTTAAGTTCACTGAAAAGTTCATTATTTTCCATAAATGGCTCAGAAGATAANTTCCAACCAACAGAGGCTGAAGGGAATGTAGCATACTTATATTTATCTGAAAATCTGGATGTTCCGTCTCTCCTTACTGATGCAGTAGCTAAATATTTGTCCTTGTAAGAATAATTAACTCTAGCTAAAGATGATTGAAGAGTGTTTTTAAACTTCCCTGATGAAGCATTTAATGTTTCTGCGTTACCACTTTGCTGCAAATTCGTTGTCGTTACGTGAGACAGCATATCAGAGGCCACTGACTGGTGAAACCGAGTAGTATTGCTTTCATAAGTAATACCTCCTAATACTTTTAAGCTGTGATCACCAAAATCTCTTTCATATTCAGCAAGATATTCTGCAATCCAGTAGTTTGACTCACTATTTCTAATAGTTGATCTTCCATTAACACCTCTACCAACTTGAAATTTATCATTTTCATATAAATCTCGTCTTGTGTCTGATATGTTGGTACCGAATCTAGCTGTTGCAGTTAGCCCGTCTATAATCTTATAATCTATCGAACCAGTTGCATATATTCTGTTACTAGCAACTTGTTGATCCCATCCCTGTAATAATGCTTCAGGGTTTTCAATCGCAACTAGTGGATTCACATCGTAGTATCCTTCAGAATTTACTCCAGGTCCAATAGTAGGGTCAAAAAGTAATGCAGCAGCAAGTAAACCAACTCCTTCGTTGGTACCTCTCCCCATTTTAACATTGTCAATTTCAGATCTGTTAATACTCAGATTTAAATTAATATTTAATCTATCGTTTGGAGTTAANCCGTAATTAATACGAGCATTGTATTTTTTTTCTCCACTTTCTCTAATAACTCCTTCGTTGTCAAGATGGTTAAGAGAAACATAGTAATTAGATANATCTGATCCCCCTGACATAGTTACTTGGTGGTTTTGAACAATAGAACTTCTAAAAATAATATCTTGCCAATCAAAACCTGAACCCATTGCTGATATCTCCGCTGGAGTTGAGAGTACGTCACCTCCTCCTTCTACATTAATATCACTTAATACNTTAAGGTATTCTCCACCATTTAACATATCAACCCTTTCATTAACAGACTGAAATCCAAAATAGTTTTCATAGGAAACTACCATATCTCCACTTTTACCTCTTTTTGTTGTAATTAGAACTACTCCGTTTGCAGCNCGAGATCCATATATCGCTGATGCAGAAGCATCTTTAAGGACTTCAATTGACTCAATATCATCAGGACTGAGAGCCGTTAGTGATCCACCCGGGAGACCATCAATTACTACAAGAACATCATTACTAGCATTGATTGATCCAGCTCCTCTAATTTTTATATCAATTGCTCCNCCTGGAGCAGAGTCACTTTGACTAATATGAACCCCTGAGGCCTTACCATTGAGCAACTGTAGTGCATTAGTATTAGCTCCTTTAACAAAATCCTCACTCTTGACTTGAACAATGGCNCCAGTTAGATCTCTTTTTTGTTGAGAACCATAACCTGTTATNACAACTTCATCAAGTTCATTACTAGGTTCAAGGTTAAAGTTAAAATTTGATAAACCTTCAATTGAAATTTCTTGAGTTGAATAGCCAACAAAAGAAATCATAAGTTTCGAATTCGCATCTGAAATTTGAATTGAATAGTTTCCATCAAAATCAGTCACTACTCCGTTGTTAGTGTTTTTTTCAAGTATTGTAGCACCCGGCAGGGGCTGTCCAGTTTCATCAGAAATCACTCCATTAATTTGAATTTGAGCAANCATGAATAAAGGACATAACAATACGAAAAATAAGTTTAATACATATTTTCTCATACTACACGTTTTATATTAATTATTGATTAATAATTTGGTTTAGTAATAAATCTATAGAATTTTTTTAAGACTATTTAAAGAAAATTGATTTTTAAGGGAAAAAACTTATAAAATCATTTTTTTTATTAAAANNAGGTAAACTATTATTTATAATTTAAGAATGGTATTATANGTATTTATCTCAAAAATTTCTTTTCGTGAATAGTCCCAGCCTTTCATATTAGTTAATAAAATTAAAATCATATTTTCCTTGGGATCAATNTTAAAATAAGGGCCAGCGGAACCATGCCACCCATAACTACCCTGACTCCCTGGAAAAGGATAAGCATTTATGTTTTTTAGAACATTAAAAGTTAGCCCAAATCCAGTGGCATCATTAGGCTTGTGATTATCATTACTTGGTCTTTCATTTTTAATACCCTTCAAGTGATCCTGACTCATAAGGGCAACAGTTTCTTTTTCCAATATCTTTTGCCCCTTAAAAGTGCCATTATTAACAAGCATCATGCAGAAATTAGATACATCCTTCATGGTAGAGGCCAAACCACCTGCAGGATTACAAAACGTTACTTTATTTGTGTAAGGTGAATCATCAACCGTTTCTAAGAGTTTATACCCTCCTTTTTTATCTGAAACATATAAACGTGTAAACCTGTAAAATTTTTCTTTGGGAACTTCAAAAAAGGTATCCTCCATTTCCAAAGGATCAAAAATCTCGGTTTTTAAATACTCTTCAATTTTTTTACCTGTTAACTTTTCAACCATATATGCACCTAGACTTACAGAAGGACCATAAATCCATGAGGTGCCAGGTTGTGTTGCTAAAGGAATTTTGCTCAGACGTTCTACTTCGGTTTTTAGATCTAAGGATTGGTTTAGTTTTAACTGATCATGTCGATTCCTAAGGTAAGGATAAGTCTTACCGATACCCGTGGTATGTCTTAAAACATCTATAATTCTAATTGGGTTTAAAGCTGGTTTTAGTGAGCCATCAGCTTGGTATACTAATGGATCGTTAAATTCAGGAATGTATTTTCCAATTGGATCATTTAATTTAAATAGACCTTTATCATAGAGTTTCATTATTCCAACTGCAACCATACATTTAGTAATCGAAGCGATTCTGAAAATACTGTTCTCTTGAAGTGGAATTTTATGCTCTATATCTGAATAACCATATTTTTTGTGGTGAAGAGTCTCACCATCTTTAATTACAGATGTTTGAATACCAACCAATTCACCATCATCGACGAATTGCTGCATTCTATCATCTAGCTTTTTAAAGTCGTACTGTCCAGAAAGTAATAAACATGTAAAAAATAAAAAGCAAAATAATCGCATATTTAAACCATAATTTTTTTACCATCGGCTGCGGCAGATTTAAAAATCGCATCAATTACTTTCATATCTCTTAACCCTTCATCTCCGCCGGTATTTAAATGTGGTACATCATTTATAAGGTGATTTGATATTCCGTCCATGTGAAGGGCCTGCTGATTTACTTGTTGGAAATCAAAAGCATATTTTCGTGTATAGCCAGAAATCTTACTATAAGTATAGGATGGGCTCAAGCGAATAAATCCCTTTTCAGCAGCAACAAAAAGATGATTTGTAGAAGCAGCGAATGAAGTAGTGCAATTAGCAATAGCACCACTTGGAAATTCCATTTGCCATGTAATTAATTCGTCAACTTCTTTAAATTTAATCTTATCAGTTTTATATTCTCTAGCGGTTACAGAAATAGGCTCCTCTCCTATTGNNTATCTTGCTCCCTGAATTACATAAACTCCTACATCCATAAGCGNACCCCCTCCANATTGTTTTTTTAAACGCCACTGGTTAGAATTACCAGCACGAAAACCAAATC
The DNA here is from genome assembly GCA_002171295.2 of Flavobacteriaceae bacterium TMED121. GTDB lineage: Bacteria > Bacteroidota > Bacteroidia > Flavobacteriales > Flavobacteriaceae > UBA8316. Next base: position 28,848 of record NHFW02000026.1, on the reverse strand, counting down.
CACCTTCAAAGTGTTTAATCTTTCCAAAAGTTTTTTCTCGGCACAATCTTATAACTTCCTGGTGATGAGGTTCGTAATGAAGTCGATAGCCTACATAAAGCTCCCTCTTGGCTTTTTTGGATGCTGCAATCATTTCATTAGCCTCAATTGAATTAAGAGCTAAGGGCTTTTCGCAAATGACATGCTTATTCGCTTTAAAAGCTCTTANGGTNTATTCTTTGTGCATATTATTAGGAAGCACTACATAAACAATATCAACTTCTGGATTATTGATAATCGAATCAAAATTTTGATAATTGTAGACTTGATTGTCGTTCAAGCCATATGTTTTCTTCCATTGTGGGATTTTTGAAGCTGTACCGGTAACAATTGCTTTAAGTTCGCACAAAGAGGTTTCTAATAAAGCAGGAGCTAACTGTTTTGAAGCATAACTTCCAAGACCAACAAGTGCTATTCCTAATTTTTTACTGTTGCTATGTAGAAATTTATTNCCNAATAATGAATGTGANATTCCNAGTGCCCCAAACGAAGCAATTAATGTTTTATTAAATTTTCTTCGTTCCATAATAAAATTATTTTATAAAAATTAAATATAAAATTACAGAAATTAAGATGCCCTTAAAAAATGTAATCCATGCAACCTGATATGCATCAAGATTTAGCTTAACCATTAATTTTTCTAATATTTTTCGGTGCCAATTAATCATATACCAAAATATAAAAATTGTATTAATTTATAAATACTATTTTTAGAATCATTTTTTAAACTTGTAAATAAAATATGAATATTTTGAATATCAAATGGCTATTTTTTTCAATCCTTGGACTTTTATTAGTTGGTTTTGGTTTATCCATATTTGGAGAAGCAATTATCGTAAAATATGAAAACAAGGGAGATTGGTTTTTATTAGGAACAATCTCACTAATAACAGTAAATTCAGGCTTATGCTTTTTAGGACAAGCTATAATAGAAAAAATTAANGGTGGATNATAAAACTAGTTNATTATGATTAAAGGAGCAATCAAGAATAAGCAAAATAGGTATCAATTGTGGAGAATATGGAATAAAGAAAAACCCTTAATCCTATTCATCTTATTAAACCCTTCAAATGCAGATGAAAAAAATGACGATAAAACTGTAAAAAAACTGATTGGTTTTACCAAGATATTTGAATACGGTGGATTTTACCTAGGTAATCTTTACTCTTTAACGACTTCNACCCCTTCTCCTGCTAAATTTATAAGTGATGAAGCTAGAAATATTGAGCACATTGAAATAATGAAAAAAAAATGCAAACAAGTTGTTGTAGGATGGGGTAACCTAGGAAAATACCCGAATTGGCTAATAGATANGAGAATAAANCCGATGTGCTTTGGAGTTAATAAAAATGGAACTCCAAAACATCCACTTTATTTATCTTACGAGACTGAATTATTAAATTATCCATTATGATTATGATCGATATCCCTTACTCCCAAAAGCCTCTGAAGTTCCATTCTGACAAAATTGTCTCAAACTCTCAAGATACTTAGAAGCACTAAAATTCATATTAGCATAAAAGTCATCCAACTCATCAAATCCATCCTGTGAAAAACGAACACGAGTTTTTTCATCATTTTGATCTAATTCGTAAGTTACTTTTTGCCCAACAAGGGGTAGAGATGTTGCAACACATTCCATGACAATCTTTTCGTTTGCAACAAGTTCTATAACTTTAGTGTGAAAGTCAATACCTCCAAATTTAAATTCAATAATCTCGTTTAATTTAGAACTTCCCTGCACCTCAGTNGTGTACCAAAGCTTTAATTCTTCAATACTANTAAGAGCAGTAAAGACTTTGTCGATAGGAGNGTTAATGTGTAATAGATGGTGTATTGTATGACTCATAGTGGTTAAAATTTTAATTAATTAAAAAAAACGATTAATTAAAGATAGAGCCTAAAATATAACCAATAAATAATGCAACTACTACTAGAGCCTTATATCCGCCTAGTTGTCTTGCACATTCATCTAAAAATTTTTCAAATTTATCTTTAANGTTCATCGGTATTTAAATTCAATAATAGTAAAATAAAATCTATACAGAAAAGAATCAATAATCTACTATGGCATCAAGAGTATACATATCACCATAAATAGATAAATAATTAACGCAAGTAAAATTCCAANTTTAGGCATANTTTNAATTTACTATCTATTNACAAAATTAGTTTTTTTATAAAGGACAACATAAAAAAACATCATCAATATTTATAGTTTTAGAAATAATAATTAATTTGGATTTATAAATCATNAACTAATNGGAATGTTTATTAATAATTCTTCTGAAAATAAATTTGATGCAATTGTTGTCGGCTCAGGTATAAGCGGAGGTTGGGCTGCTAAAGAACTTTGTGAAGCAGGACTAAAAACATTAGTTTTAGAACGGGGAAGAATGGTAAAGCATATNGAAGATTACCCAGCGATGTTCCTCGATCCGTGGGATCTACCTAATAATTTACAAACCCCTAGGGAGATTAAAGACAAACACTATGACAAACANAAAAGATGGGGNTTTGATGAAACAACACGTCCTTTTTATAACAAAGATTCGGAATATGACTATGATGAAGTTAAACCCTTTGATTGGATCCGGGGTACTCAGGTTGGGGGTAGATCACTAATATGGGGTAAGCAAACTTATCGTTGGAGTGACTTGGACTTTAAGGCAAATTTAAAAGATGGATACGGAGTAGATTGGCCTATCAGGTACAATGACTTAGCGCCTTGGTACTCACATGTCGAGAAATTTATTGGCGTTAGTGGAGAATCATTGAATATCCCTCANCTTCCAGACAGTGAATTTCTTCCTCCAATGGAGTTAAATTGTGTAGAAAACCATCTTAAAGAAGGGATTTCTAAAAAATATAATGACCGACTTTTAACNATTGGTCGAGTAGCACACATTACCGAAGGTACTAAACCCGGTGCAGGTCGTTCTACTTGCCAGCATCGCAATCGTTGTGGAAGAGGGTGTCCATATGGAGCTTATTTTAGTTCAAATTCCTCTACACTACCCACAGCAGAGGCGACAGGAAATTTAACACTTAGACCTGACTCCTTGGTTTCAGAAGTTATTTATGACCCTAAAACACAAAAAGCTACTGGAGTTAAAGTTATTGATAGATTAACTAAAGAGGTTTTAGAGTTTAATTCTAAAATTATTTTCTTGTGTGCATCAGCAATTGCATCTTCTTCAATTTTAATGCAATCTAAAAGTAAACGTTTTCCCAGCGGAATGGGTAATGACTCCGGAGAATTGGGTCATAATATAATGGATCATCAGTTAGGAAGTGGTGCAAGTGGTTCTTTTAATGGATTTCATGATAAATACTATACCGGCAGAAGACCCAACGGNTTTTATATTCCANGGTTTAGAAATATAGATAAAAACTCTAAGAAGGTAAATTTTTTAAGAGGTTATGGATATCAAGGAGGGGCNAGTAGAACTTATTGGTCTGATAGTGTTGCTGAATTGTCTTACGGAGCTGATTTTAAAGATAAAATTACACAAGCTGGNGAATGGAGAATTGGTATGGGTGGTTTTGGAGAGGTACTCCCTTATCACGAAAANAAGATGACACTAAATTATAATAAGCTAGATCAATTTGGTTTACCTAAAATCACTCTTGATGCAGAATTTAAAGAAAANGAAAAAAAGATGAAAGAGGATTGGAAGATTCAAGCTGCAGAAATGCTTGAAGCAACAGGCTTTAGAGATATTAAAATCAANGACTCTAATGCACCTATTGGAAAAGGAATTCATGAAATGGGAACNGCTAGAATGGGTCGTGANCCAAAAACNTCAGTTCTNAATAAATNTAATCAAATCCATGCAGTTAAAAATGTTTTTGTNACCGATGGAGCATGTATGACATCNGCCGCAAATCAAAACCCTTCACTGACTTANATGGCNCTTACAGCNAGAGCNGTNNANCATGCTGTTAGNGANNTAAAGNGGATGAANCTTTAAATCCCGATCAAATATTGAAATTTTAAGAAAAACTGTGATCGGTTAAAATCAATTAATTCAGGTCTACTAAACTCATTGTCTTCAAAAACAACTGTCCTTTGATTGCCTCCAAAATAAAAAATAGTTGAAGGATTTGGATTCCACTGTATTAATGGTTGGACGAAAAATCTTTCATTAAACGTATTATTTTCAGCTATTAATCTAATATTTAAAAAATTATTGAATTGATAGTTAAGCCTAAATCGAGAGATCGAACCATTAAAATAGTTTTCATTACTTGATTTTTTTAATTTAGAAGATCTGTATGATGGAGTCATACTTAAATTATTACTAAGCTGAAATCTGAGACTAAAACTCGTAGAGATAAGGTTTCCAGACTCGGGTATTGATTCGTTATATGATAAATCTTTTCCCCACTCAAATTCAGCTCTAAAATTTATTAATTCATTTGGTGATGTCCTGAAGTTTAATTCATGCAAACCAAGATTTTTAAAATCATATCCTAGGTAATTATAAAAGGTATCTAGATCATAATTATATGCAATTGATGAATTTCCATATAAAGACGCTTCGCCGGCAAAATTAATTGAAATTAAATTTAATTGATTACTGAAATTTCTTCGAATATCCAAGTCCGTTGAAAATTCGAATTCTCGAACAAATTTTCGATTAATAATGTTATTATATGTGTTGGTAAATGAAATATGCTTTTGATTATTACGAGTAATAATTCCAAGATCTGATTGATGATTTGGTGACATCTCTCGGTACTCTAATACATTTTTAAAATGTTCTGTATTCCTAGAAACAGTAAAAAAAGCGGAATGGCCCTGAAATCTCTCCCCATCTAAATTTAATGTTCTTCCATATCGATTATCTTCATTATCAATAGAATTAGAAATTGGCTCTAAATTATAATTTTTAAATAATTCAAATAATACTCTCCAAGTCTTGCCTATATCTATGAGCCCATCCAAGCCAAATAAACTTCCAAAACCTTTATTTCGATAAATCCTATTGGAACTAACAAATCCAATTCTTGATTTATTTTCAATTTTCTGATATCTAATTAAAGCCGAATAGGATTCATCTAGATCTCCACTTACCGACTTATCCTCACCTCCAATAATGTATCTTGTTTCCTTATCTAAAGCGGCCATAATAAAAAATCTAGATTCTTTTTTTTGAGTTAGAAGCTTTGATGCAAAAATTGGGTCGGAAATTGACCTTGAATAAAAGATATCTTGATTAAAGTTTACTATATCCATTCCTCTATTAAAAAAAGGCCTTCTCTCAGGATATTGAAGTGAAACAGGAGAATTAATGTCAATTAAGCTTACATCAGCCTCAACTTGTGAAAAATCTGGATTCAATGCCACCTCAAGAGATGAGTTTTTAGTCAAATCAAAATTTAAACCTAATCCAAACCTGTTAGATGATTTTCCGTATTTAATTTTTTCACTAGGATTCAATTTTTCTCCTGAAAATGAGGAGAATATATATGGTAATATCTCATTTCTTTTTTCAATTTCAATATCTTTAAACTCAAAAGGATCAGTTGTTTGGCAAATCAAACATAAATTATCTCTATCAATCTTTTGGCTACTATTCTCATGGAGAATACCTTCTGAGTAATATCTCCTTCTGAATCTCATATTCCATATTTGATCAGTATTATCATCAAAGGCTAATTCTGAAAATGGGATTTTCATTTCCACGATATACCCATCATCGGTTATTCTTCCGACAGATTCATAGTTTATGTTATAATTAGTGTTAAATGTAGCTCTAGGGCCAAAATTTTCATATAAAAAGTCAAATTGGCTGCCTAGTGGATTAACTGCTAAAGAAACATTACTTCTGGCATCCCTAAATGTGTCAATATGGACAACAATTACGTCATCACTCCAGAAACCTCTTTGATCTCTAGATCTAATAGAGGCTCTCAGGTTTTTTGGTTCATCAAAGGCATGATAAGCAATAAACATTGCTTTACTTGAGTATAAAATATAGACAAAGGTTTCTCTCTTAGATGGCTTATTATTTGCTGGCTCAACTTCAAATCCAATTGGCAGGACCTTTGCGTTTGACCATGCATTTTCACTTAAATCACCATCAATTTGAATTTCACTATGGTCAATTTTATTTACTGATAAAAGCTTCTGAGAGATAAGACTATGGCTTAAAGTAAATAAAAAAATAAAAAGTGTAAAATTAAAATATTTCAAGAGTTTTTGATTCACTATAAGGTTAAATCGTCATTTACTTTTTCTTGCCAATCCAAAATCTTTTCCTTTAAATAATTTATAGAATCCTTATAAATTGGATTGTAATAAAGGTTATTTTTTTCCTTAGGGTCCTTTTTCAGATCATATAGTTCAGATAAATCGAAATTTTGTGCACTTAAACTAAGTTTTAATCCCTCTGGTGTTACAATGGTTCTTATATTTTGCATCATAGCTTTCTTACAATCCTCAGGGTCTACAGGACAATCATCGTAATTTTTACCATTAGTGGGTTTGCCGTCATTTGAATAATCTGTATTCCATTGCATAAAAACATTACTTGGAGTGAAATCAAATAAACTTTTTCCTGGAAGAAAATCAGGTATTGTTTTACCAAAATATTCAAGTAGTGTTGGAACAATATCGATTTGACTTACAGGATAATTAACTTTTCTAGGCTTATAGCCTGGGGCTTTAATAATTAAGGGTATCCTTGATGATGCTTCATACATGAATCTTTTAGGAGAAATACCAAATTTACCCATCATTCTCCCATGTTCACTCGTAAAAACAATAATCGTATTTTTATCAAGACCTAAAGATTCCAATTTCTTTAATATTTTACCAACTGATAAATCTACTTGGTGGACAAGGCCCCAATATTTCTTCATTTGTTCCTCTAAAATTGAAATTTCATTGTTTGATGAAAGTTTTTTACCCTGATGTGTCTCATTAATTCTAATAATTTTATTTCTCAATGGTTCATCTTTTGGAACAAATTTTCCATAGGTATTATCTAGCTTAACATCGTTTATATCATGCAAATCATTAAATGGGCCGTTAACTGGAGTATGAGGCTCTAAAAAACCTAAATAAAGAATAAATTGATTGTTTTTATTTGCATCAATAAATTCAATTGCTTTATTATCAATAAAACTTGATTTAGTATGTTCATAAGGAAGATTTGTACAAAAAGTTCTTGAGAAAGTTCCTCTCCTCTTTGAATCAGGTTTATAACCCTTGTCAATTAACCATTTATGATAGTCACTGTATCGAATAGTAATTCCGGCTTCAGCATCTTCTTTCCAGTGATATCCATCCTCCATACTTATGACTTGATTAAAACCATGTGATGGATCTAACTCTTTTCCTAAATGCCACTTTCCAATATAGGCTGTTTCATATGAATGTTTTCCTAAAAGCTCAGGAAAGGTCGCAAAATCCTCACTTAAAGGAATTTTATTTTGAATAACTCCTGTTTGATGAGGATACAATCCAGTCATTATTGATGATCTATTTGGAGAACAAACAGGCTGGGCTACATATGCGTTTTCAAAAACAACAGCTTCTTCTCCAAATTTATTTAAGTTAGGAGTAATAATCTTATCATTTCCATAATGAATGGAGGTATCATAACGCTGTTCATCAGTTAAAATAAAAACTAAATTGGGTTTAATGTTTTTTTCAGAACAAGATAAAATCAGAATAAGTAATACTAATTGATATTTAAGCATAGTTTTTTCATATTTAAATTAGAACTATGTAATATTATATTGTAAAATTATCAATGTTATTTTGAAATTTCTAATTAGACTACAAAAAACATAAAAGGTTTCATCTTTCAAGTATCTTTGATAATTATATGAAACTTTATTTTTTTACTCCAATATTGTTAACGTTGATTTGCTGCGATAATGAGCAAGAAACAAATAATTGTATTGATCCAGACAAAATAAAACTTGACCAATTATGTATAGAAATTTATCAACCTGTATGTGGATGTGACCTTAAAACATATTCCAATACTTGTTTTGCTCAAATAAATGGTCTAACTGAGTGGACTGAAGGAAAATGTGAAAATAATTAAAATGATTCAAAAAAATAATAAGTGGTTTTGGCCATTAACGTTTTTTTTGATTTCACTACTAGTGACTTATTTTACAAGAATTTGGTTACTGTTCCTACTAATCCCCTTAGGGTTCATTAACTTTCGTGATAAAAATAAAAATTAATTTAATATGAAGTTTCCATTTTGGTTTTATAGTTTGATAAATATGATTGGGCTTGTTGCTTGTGCACAAATCAATCCAAATAATATTGATATCGTCAGGGATAAATATGGCGTACCACATATTTTTTCAAAAACTGATGCTGAACTAGCCTACGGACTCGCTTGGGCTCATGCTGAAGATGATTTTAAAACGATTCAGCAAGGTTACCTAGCAGGGAATTCATTGCTTAGTGATGTTGAGGGAAAAAAAGCTTTAGGCATAGACTTCATTGCTCAATTTATTGGCAGCGATAGACTATATGAACAAAAGTACCTTTCAGATGTTAGTGACGAATACAAGTCAATACTTGAGGCTTACTGTGAGGGAATAAATCGTTTTGCTGAGATTCATCCTGAACAAGTTCTTAGTAAAAAATTATTCCCAATAAATACTAAAAGCCTTTTTCTATATGGTCAGCTTCAGCTATTTGTTTCTTCAAAGGGTGATTATTGGGTAAAAAAAATATTGAAGAATAAGCTTAATTATGAGCCGGTAAAAGACGAAGTTAAAGGTTCGAATACTTTTGCTTTTAATAGTTCTAAAACCAAAGATGGGAATACTTATCTAGCAATAAATACCCATCAACCCTTGGATGGTCCTACTTCTTGGTATGAGGTCCATTTAAATAGTGAAGAGGGAACAGACATTATAGGTGCTTTATTTGCAGGAAGCCCAAATGTTCTTATTGGAGCTAATAGAGATATTGCTTGGGCACACACTGTAAATATACCAGACAAAACAGATGTTTTTGCTTTAGAGATGCATCCCTCCAAAAAAAAATATTACCGTGTTGATNAANAATATCTCAAACTTAAAAAACAACGTGCTAAGCTACTGATCAAAATATTGGGTATTCCAATCAAAATAAGTAAAAGATATTATGAAAGTATTTATGGTCCTACTCTAAAAAATGACTCAGGGTATTATTCGGTTAGAACTCCATCACTTTTTGAAATTAAAGCACTAGAGCAATGGTGGAGAATGAATAAAGCAAAAAATTTTACAGAATTCTACAATATCCTAAGAATGAAAGGACTACCAGGNTATAATATNGGTTATGCTGATAAAAATGATACTATTTTTTATATTTCNAATGGCTTGATTCCTAAACGAGTCGAGGGTTATGATTGGGCAAATGTGGTTCCAGGAAATACTAAAAAAACACTNTGGACCTCAACCTATGACATTGAGGAATTACCTCAGGTTATTCAACCAAAATCTGGTTATTTTTATAATGCGAACCACTCCCCCTTTAAATCAACTGATTCTATTGAAAACCCACAAAAAAATAAATTCTCAAATAATATGGGGTTTGAACAGTACGATAACAACCGTTCAACAAGACTAAAAAAACTTATTGATCAATATCCTAAATTAGATTACAATGATTTTAAAAGAATTAAATTCGACAAACAATTTCCAAATCCATTTAACTACAGCTGGATGGACATTGACTCATTATTTTTAATGCGTCCATCAGATTACCCTAGGGTTAAAAATATTTTAAAATCTATTCAATCCTGGGATAGAGTTGCTTCAGNAAACTCTTATGGAGCTGGATCATATGCTGTATTATATAGTAAACTCAGAAAATACTATAATANACTCCCAGAGNCGAAAGTATTNACAACTTCTGTCTTAAAAAAGNCATTAATCGAGACATTGCAGCATATGGAAAAGTATTTTGGTACAACTGAAATAAAACTTGGTAGCTTCCAAAAATTAGTCAGAGGAGAGAAAGAATTGCCAATTTTTGGTTTACCNGATGTAATAGCTTCAATTGGGACAGCTCCCTATAAAGAAGGTATGCGAAAAGCCGTTAGTGGAGAGTCTTACATTGAGTTGGTAAAATTCACTCCAGAGGGTGTTGAAATTGAATCTATAATTTCATATGGAAGTTCTGATCACNCNGAATCTAAACATTTTAATGATCAATTGGAAAAATTCGNTACCCAAAAAACAAAAAAAATGACATTTGATAAAGAGGAAATTTACCAAAAGGCNAAGGCAATATACAACCCTAAGTNATTAATTTTTTATTGCCTTANNATACAATTCCTCGTAGTGTATGACGACATTGTTAATNTCAAANTTTTTACAACTTTCGAGTGCCTGATTTTTAAATNTCTNATGTCGATCTGAGTCCTCAAGAATAAAAACAGCTTNGTCTGCCATCAAATTTATATCACCCACNGGACATAAATAACCCGAATAACCATTTTCTATAACCTCAGGCAAGCCTCCAATATCGGTAGACACAACTGGAACTTTGTGAATCATAGCCTCTAATGCTACAAGTCCAAAACTTTCTTGTTCCGATGGAAGCAAAAATAGATCTGAAAAAGACAATATTTGATCAACTTCATTACTGTTTCCTAAAAAAAGAACATCCTCATCTAATTTATTAGACTTGCAATAACTTTTAGCTCTTAGTTTTTCGGGACCATCTCCAACCATTATTAGCTTAGCATCAAGCTTATTTCTTATTTTTTCGAAAACTTTTAAAACATCAATTATTCGCTTTAATGGTCTAAAATTACTGATATGGGTAATAACAAATTGATCTTTAGAAGCAACTACATATTTATCAATTGTCTTACCAGTATCATTTGTTTTTGACAAATCAATAAAATTTGGTATTACGTTAATTGGTTTTTCAACATCAAACAAGCGTTCAGTGTCTTCTTTTAAGCTCTTGGAAACTGCAGTGACATATTCAGAATTATTAATGCTAAATTGAACAGCCCTTTTATAAAAAGGGTGACTTCCAACTAGAGTAATATCTGTACCGTGAAGAGTGGTAACCATTGGTAGACTGATCCCCTCATCTTCAAGCATTTTTTTTGACATGTAAGCAGCATATGCATGAGGAATTGCATAGTGAACGTGAAGTAATTCAATCTTATATTTTTTAACAATCTCTACTATTCTACTTGAAAGTGCTAGTTCATATGGCTGGTATTTAAATAAGTCATATGTAGGTACATGTACCTCATGAAAATGAAGCAATGGAGTCAAATTCTGTATTCTAACTGGCTGCTTATATGTAATAAAATGTATTTCGTGGCCTTTCTTGGATAGATAAAGCCCCAATTCTGTTGCGACAACTCCACTTCCCCCAAAAGTTGGATAACAAACGATTATAATTCTCAATTTTTTACTATTTAATTAATGCCTCATAAACCAGCTTTTGCATTCGGGTTCGAATATTGTGATCTCCTAAAAGGTTATTTGACATACTTGGATAAGTTCTATTGGATAAAAATACAAAAATCAGATCTTTCTCCGGATCAGCCCAAGCATAAGTTCCTGTAAATCCCATGTGTCCAAAACTTGAAAGATCAACGCAACCGCAGGTTGATCCAACTCCTGATAATTGCGGCTTATCAAAACCTACTCCTCTCCTATTCCCTTTATCACAATAATAACATTGATTAAATTGATCAAAGCTATTCGCAGTAAAATATTTTTTTCCATCAATAAAGCCCTTGTTCAAATAAAGCTGCATGATTTTTCCTACTCCTATAGCATTTGAAAAAAGCCCTGCATGACCTCCAACGCCTCCTTGCATAGCTGCGCCCATATCATGGACAAAACCCCTTAGCTTAGTGTATCTAAAATAATTATCATCTTCAGAGGGAACAATCTCTTCTAATGGAATTTTTCCACGCGGATTAAAGAAAGTTCTTTTTAACCCTAGAGGTTTAAATAAATTTTCATCAGCAAGTTCATCTAAAGGTTTATTATACTTTCCTTCAAAATAATATTTAAAAAGGTAAAAGGGTAAATCAGAGTATTTATACTGTATAGAATCTAGAAGAGGACTTTCATAAATCATTTCTTTCATTTCCTTACCAAAACTTTCTTTTAAAAAAAGTTGATTAGTTACTATCAGATTAAAAGGACCCCTTTTAATTTTCCTATAATATTTTCTTTTTGGTTTTCTAAAACGGTTAAGGGTTTTTTTGTAAAACGGAATCCAAGGTGAAAGTCCAGAATAATGTGATAGGACTGATTTAACTGAAAGATCCCCCTTGTTTGTGTCTAAAAGCTCAGGTAGAAGTTCAGATAATTTACTCTCAAGTGTAAAACTGTTATTTTCTCTAGCCTGAATAATTAAAGGTAGCGTAGCTAGTATTTTGGTTAAAGATGCTAAATCATAAACATGATGATTTTTTACTGTTACATTTTTTTGGTATGTATGGTGTCCAAAACTTTTTTGGTAAACCATTTTACCTTTCCTAGCGATAAATATTTGCATTCCAGGAGTCATGGCCGAATCAATTACCTTTTGCGCAAAAGAATCTATTCGATTAAGCTTTTTTAAATCAAAACCCATAGTCGAGGGATCTGTTTTTATGAAGAGATGTTTAGCAGGGAGCTGAATTCCGTCACCCTCTTTAAAATAAGGGTTGATACTCACAGGTAAAACACCCTTAACCTCCTTAACTCCGGCGAGTATATCAGCACTTATTTCTTGACTAATCTGATTATTTTGATAGCTAATAAGAATGGCATCAATATTTTCAACACTTTTAAGTTTACCTAATGCATAAGGGTTGACAAAAATATTAAGTATTACCTCATGGTTTAGTGCTATGGCCTCAATTAGTTTTAACTCTTCTTCGGAGAAATCATTCTCTTTCCATGGATTAATATCCGATCGATGAAAGCTTATAATAACTTTTGAATCTTTTTTTAAGCTCTTCATGGTCTGAGAGACTGTATTAAAATCAATAATTTCAATAGAAGTATTTTGATAAAGTCTTTCACTAAAGATCTTACCAGGTGCATCACCTAATTGTATATAGGAATAGTTTTGGTTTAAATCTAGAGGAATAAGATCATTATTATTCTTAATTAAGGTAATACTTTTACTAAAAGCCTCTCTTATTAATAAGGTATCTTCTAAGGTGTTTAGTTTTTCATATAGTTTTTCTGTATCAACTAATTTTCTTTCGGTTAATCCGACTTTAAATTTTGCTTTAAGGATTTTTTTTAAGGACTCCTCAAGCCTTATTTTTATATAATCGGATTTTTCGTAAGCTTGTTTAATCGCTTGAATTCCTTTAGGAATATCTAATGATATTAATAGCAAATCGTTTCCTGCTATAAAGGCGGCAAGATCAATATTTTCTTCAATATTATTATTTGCTCCTTTCATATTTAAAGCATCGGTAACTACCAATCCATTAAATCCTAGTTTTTCTTTTAACAGCCCTGTAACAAGTTTTCTTGAAAGAGAGGCAGGAGAGTCAGAACCTGTAAGGGCTGGGACATTTAAATGGGCAACCATAACAGCGCTTACGCTATTTTCGATAAGTTTTTTGAATGGATAAAGCTCCTTTGACTCAATACGATCTTTACTAAAATTAATTTTAGGTAGTGTCAAATGAGAATCTTGTTTAGTATCTCCATGACCTGGAAAATGTTTTGCACTGGTTAGGATTTCTGCTTGATGGTGACCCTCCATTAAAGCGACAGCCTGTTTGGCTACTTTCCGATGGTTTTCTCCAAAAGAACGATTTCCAATAATTGGATTTAGGGGATTGGTATTGATATCTGCTACAGGTGAAAAACTCATTTGAACTCCTAACAATCGCTCCTGCTCCCCTAGCCTCCGACCTATTTTTTTTATAATTTCATGATCTCTTGATGCACCTAGAGTCATGCTCCATGGGAAAGGAACTACGGAATCTAAGCGCATTGCAACCCCCCACTCTGCGTCCATAGTAACCAATAAAGGTATTTTGGAGTACGATTGAAATGAATTTAACCATGCAGTCTGTTTATGAGGAGTTCCCTGAGAAAATATTAAACCCCCAATATGATTGTCTTGAATCAAACTTTTAATTTCTTCGAAATGCTGGTCATCTTTTTTTGAAAAAACCATAGGAAAAAAAAGTTGACCTATTTTTTCATCTAGGCTAAGAGTAGAGTAAATACTATCCACCCATTGTTTCTGCTGCTGAGTTTCATCGACTAAAAGCGGATCCGGCTGCTGTGATAAACAGTGAACTCCAAATAGCAACAAAAAAATAAAATTAAAGCGCATCAATTGATTAAAAATAACGGGCATGCCAACTAGAAGTGGCAGGTACTTCCCAAAGCGTCTTGTATTCTTTCTTATCAAGTACCAGGTTATTAAATACAACAACATCTGAGTTTAATACTTTTTTTTTAGCCATTTTCCTAAAATCTTTAAGTGAAATGTATTTAATCTTATTGCTATTGCGATAAGTAACATTCATTTTGTCCAAAAGGATTACACCTAATTGTTTTTCTAAATTTTGAATAAAACGTACGGATGAATCAATGGAACAACCACTTGCTGACTGTAAAGACTCATTCAGAGCAATAACTAAAAATCGGTCATATGGAATATCAATTGCCGCTTGAAGTTTTGCTCCATGAGCGGTCCACTGATTTAAGAAATCATTGGCATTCGCTTTTATAAAATCTAATTCTGATGCTGTAAAAATACGATTCGATTGATAGATCCAAACTCTCGATTCTTCCGGTAATTTATCAAAGGATACTATCATGTTTATAAACGTTCAGAAGTAGCGATCAATTCAGCGATATCTTTTACCTCCACTTCAGCTTCCTTTACTTTACTTGTAACACCGTCAGACATCATGGTATTACAAAAAGGACAAGCTGCAGCAATTATCTCTGGTTTTGTTTGGAGTGCTTGTTCTGTTCTTTTTATATTAATATCTTTATTTCCCTTTTCAGGATCTTTAAACATCTGAGCTCCTCCTGCTCCACAACATAAACCCTTTTCTTTGCAATTTTTCATCTCGAGTAATTCAGCATCTAATTTTTTAATTAGCTTTCTTGGTGCTTCATAAACTTTATTGGCACGTCCAAGGTAGCAGGGATCGTGATATGTGATTCGCTTACCTTTATAATAAGAACCGGATATTGAAAACCTACCTTCATTTAATAAATTATTAATGAGTTGGGTATGGTGAACTACTTCATATTTTCCACCTAGATCAGGATATTCATTTTTTAATGTATTAAAACAATGAGGGCAAGTTGTAACTATTTTAGTCACCGAGTATGAATTCAATACTTCAATATTTGCCATAGCTTGCATCTGAAAAAGGAACTCATTACCAGCTCTTTTAGCTGGGTCCCCTGTACAACTTTCCTCTGTGCCAAGAACTGCGAAAGAAATAGATGCTTTTTGAAGAATTTTTACAAAAGATTTTGAAATTTTTTTTGCTCGATCATCAAAGCTTCCGGCACATCCTACCCAAAATAAAATTTCAGGTTTTTTTCCTTTAGCAGTGATTTCGGCAAGAGTGGGAACATGCATGATAATTGAGNTTATTGATCTTTTCCATCATCAAAAACTTCGATAGTAACTTCCCTTTCAATTAAATCAGTAAATTTTCCATTATATCGTGTGGCTTTAACTAAATGATTATCAATCCAATGATAATTACCCCCTCTTGGTTTTCCCATCAAAAGGCTGTGATACTTAAAGCCATTTGATTTCAACCATTGCTCTGTTACTTCACGATGTGATTCTACTCTAGAGGTGAAAAAACAAATTAGGTGTCCATCATCGAACCATTTATTAAGAGTTTCNAGAGCGTCCGGGTAAATTTCTGCAGTAGACATTCTCTCCGGCTCTTCATTGGGAATGTCATCACAAATCGTACCATCAATATCAACCAAATAGTTTTTTATACCCTCTGGCAAAACGGGACTTATAACCTCTCCATTTTCAACTTTTTTATGTAAGTAGCTTTCAGCTTCTTCTTTTTCCATACTTAAGTTTTAATTAATTATCATTGGCCCAAAGCAACCTGTCCTGGTTATTAAACGGCCAAGGTGCTCCATTGTTTTCAATATTACTCATCATACTATTTAAATCACTTGGTGCTGATGATTGTTCCATAACCAAGTATTGACGCATATCCATAATGATGGATAATGGATCAATACCAATGGGGCAAGCTTCAACACATGCATTACAGGAAGTACAAGCCCATAACTCTTCTTGGCTAATATAGTCATCTAAAAGCTGTTTACCATCATCTTTAAACGTGCCATTTAGGTTAATACTAGCACCTACTTCTTCCAAACGATCTCTTGTGTCCATCATAATCTTCCTTGGAGACAATATCTTTCCAGTTTGATTAGCAGGGCATTCAGAAGTGCACCGGCCACATTCAGTACAGCTATATGAGTTCATCAATTGGACCCAATTTAAATCTAAGACATCAGATGCTCCAAATTTATTTGACTCAGAACCACTTTCAATATTTGCATATGGATCTATATCTGGATCAAGCATAAGTTTTACTTCTTCTTTAACTGTTGTATTATTTCTAAACCTTCCTTTAGGATCAAGATTAGCAAAAAAAGTATTTGGAAAAGCCAANAGNATATGTAAATGTTTTGAATAATAAAGATAATTAAGAAAGACAAGTATTCCTGTTATGTGAAACCACCAAAAGGTTCGTTCAATNAGAACTAGAGNTTGAATTGAAAATGATGTGAATAAAGGCATCATAAATTGAGATACTGGGAAAAAACCAGCTTTTGTATAGTTTGGAGCTTCCAAATTTTGAAGCAATGAATCTGCTGCATTCATTGAGAGAAATAATGACATAAGAATGATTTCAAAATACAATATNTAATCCGCATCTTTTTTTGGCCATCCTTTCATTTCTGGATTCCAAAAACGATTAATCCTAATTAAATTTCTTCTAGCCCAAAAAAAGATTACTGAAATAATTACAAGTGCAGCAAGTACTTCAAAAGATGCNATCAAAAAGCTATAAAAACTTCCTAAATAAGGGGCAAATAATCTATGAGTACCTAATAAACCATCCAATATAATTTCTAAAAGCTCTATATTTATGATTATAAAACCTAGATACACGATTATATGCAGTGCNCCCGAAATAGGTTTACTTACCATTTTTGACTGTCCAAAAGCAACCCTTAGCATATTTATCCACCTCTCCTTTGGCCTATCCATTCTATCAATATTCTTTCCCAGTAAAATGTTTCTTTTTATCAAAAGGAAGTTTCTTCTAAAGTAAAAAATNGAACTTAATAAAAGAATTGAAAAAATAATATTGGATAAATATGCCACCTTTATTAATTATTTTCTTCAGGTATATATGGTTTTTCCTTTTTTCCAAAAATGGAAAAATTAATNTACCTTTTAGGGTGATTTTTTAAATCACTAAGTAAACTCTCCAATTCATCAGAGGCATCCATCAGGCTTTCATGTAATGACTCGTCATTAACTATTTTTCCCAAAGTACCTTTTCCAGACTCAATTGATGATACAATTAAATTTAATCCCTTTACGGTTTTATTAAACTGTTTAATTGTAAGAGAGATATTA
The DNA here is from genome assembly GCA_002171295.2 of Flavobacteriaceae bacterium TMED121. Lineage (GTDB taxonomy): Bacteria > Bacteroidota > Bacteroidia > Flavobacteriales > Flavobacteriaceae > UBA8316. The sequence continues at coordinate 11,180 of NHFW02000026.1, read as the reverse complement.
GCATCTGAAATTGAATCAGTAATAGATTTAAAGTTTGCAGAGGTGTCTGCAAAATTACTAAAAGTTGTATTGAGATAATTCTCATTTTCATCTAAAATCTTAATTAAAGATCCAGAAGCTTCATTGAGGTTTCGAGTGGTATTAGAGAGGTTTTGTAGTGTGTTTTTAAGGTTTACTTGTGTATCATTGTCAAGAATATTACTGACACCTATAAATAGGGAATCAGCACTAGATAACATACTTGAAATTTTAGCTTGTAAAGGTTCTATCTGACGATTTATTAACTCAGTTAAACCTGGCTTGACCTCTGAGGGTAATGTATCTCCATAGAGAATTTCTTTTCCCTTGTCAAAGACTGGCTTAATAGCTACAGCCATTCCTCCAATTAATCCTGTTTCATATAAAAGAGCAGTGCTATTACTAGAAAAATTTAATTCATTCCTAATCTTCATTGTTATAAGTATTTTAGTAGAATTTGAGAGGAAATCAATTTTANAAATCTTACCAACGGAAAGACCATTAATTGTCACTTTTGCTCCNGGAACAAGTCCCTCAACTTCATCATATACNGTAAAAATAGTCTTATCTCTTTCAAGAAGTGAGGTACCCTTNAAAAAACTGAAACCATATATAAATAAGATGATTCCGCTAATAACCAAAAGTGCTGTTTTTATTTCACGAGAAATTTTCAAGTTTATAATGTNTTGTTTTAAAGTTACAAATCTACTGTTTTTTTATACAAAATGATTCTTTTCATTTATCTAATGCCTCTGATAATTTTATCTGTTTATCTCCCTCAAATGCGACAATAAATGCAGTATTAAAGCCTTTTTTTTTAGCTTTTCTCTTTTCTTTTTGAATTTGCTTAAAACTATTTGATTTTGAAAAATAATATTTATAATAACCCCCTACTTTTAACCTGTANATTGGCTCTAATCCATTAAAATTTGATCCCTTTGGATCTAATGAATTTTTACTAGCTGCAATTTGAACTCTGAAAAAAGTTCCCTTGTTAATTTTTTTGGAAACCAATTCTTTATCCTGACTTGAGGTTTCTCCGCGGACTGTAGATTTTTCTAAATCAATTTTATAATTGACAATTGCCTTAGCAATTGACCTAGACATATCATTTTGCCCTTTTTTGGAGTTAAGATATGCTCCTTCTTTTTTATTTGTCAAAAATCCAGCCTCAACCAAGACACTTGGCATATAAGTATACTTTAATACAACGAAACCTGCTTGTTTTACTGTTCTGTTTTTCCTACCCAAAGAGGAAATAAAACTCTTTTGAATAGCATCAGCCGCTTCAATACTTTGATTAGAGTATGCTTCTTGCATTAGTGTTAAACTAATTACAGACTCTGGATTGTTAGGATCAAAACCTTGATAGTTTTTTTCGTAATCTTCTTCGTAAAAAATTACAGAGTTTTCTCTCTTTGCTACTTCAAAATTTCTTTGATTAGCATGAAGACCCAGAACAAAAGTACCTGCACCGAACACTGCAGAAGATTTGAATGCATCACAATGAATTGATACAAATAAATCNGCATCAGCTTTGTTGGCTATTTTTGCCCTATCAACTAATTTTACAAAAACATCAGTTTTTCGTGTATATATGACCTTTATATCTGGATTTTTTTGGAGTATTTTTCCGATTCCTAAAGCAATTTTTAATGCAATATTTTTTTCATAATATCCATTTCCTCGATTTCCACTATCATGACCTCCATGTCCTGCATCTAAAACTACAACAAAAGGTTTTNAGTATTTTATGTTATTCTTACTATCATATATTTCCACCTTTGCAAATAAAACGAAAGATGATAATAAAGCGAATAAGAGCTTAGATCTAGATTTTAAAAGCATTGATAAAAGAGTTAAATCTGCAAACAACTATAAAAATATCACTAATTTTGAGCTTTAGATTAATTATCGAATACAAATTTAGGACTATTCAGTTTGCAATCAAAGTCATTTTATACAGTCTGTTTGTTAATATTTTTTTGGCTAAACCAATTGCATTCTCAATCTATAAATGATACCTTGGGTATTGACCAGACATTTATAGAAACTGATAGTAAAAAAAAATTTGCTACTCTAGATACTGTAATTACAGACTCAATTATCGATAAAGAGCCAACACTTTTAGATAAAGTTAAATACAAAGCAGCTGATTATGTAAGAATCAATAGAAAAGAAAGTAAATTAATACTTTATAATGAAGCTGAGTTATATTATCAAGATATGGAGTTAAAAGCAGGAATTATCATTTTAGATTATTCTAAAAATGAAGTTACAGCAGGACGCATACCGGATTCATTAGGTAATTTAATTCAGAATCCATTTTTCAAGCAGATTAATAACGAAATCTATCCCGATTCCATGCGATTTAATTTTGACACAAAAAAAGCCTTAATATGGAATTCTAAATCAGCTCAAAGCGGAATGAATGTTTATGCTGCCTTTACTAAAAAAGAAAACGATTCAGTTTATTATATTAAAGATGCAAAAGTAACAACCGGAGGTGAACTTGATGATTCTGATTATTATTTTAGAATAAGAAAAGGAAAGATGGTCCCACAAGGAAAAATTGTTACTGGTTTTACAAACATGTATATCGCTGATGTCCCAACACCGGTAGCATTACCCTTTGCTTACTTTCCATCATCTCAAAAGAAACAATCGGGTTTTTTATTTCCAACAATCGGAGAGAATAACAACAGAGGATACTATTTACAAAACGGAGGGTACTATCTCGCTTTATCTGATTATTATGATTTGGCTTTGACAGGAGATTACTACAGCAATGGTAGTTATGGAATGAGAATCGACTCAAAGTACAGAATGATGTACAATTTTAGCGGAGGATTGAGTCTAAGATTTGAAAATTTAATCAATGGGGAAAAAGGTCTTCCAGGTTATTCAAAATCAACGGTTTTTAATGTAAGGTGGAACCACTCTAAAGACCCTAAAGCAAGTCCAAACTCTAACTTTTCGGCATCAGTTAACTTCGGAAGTAGTGATTATTTTAGAGAGTCTGTCAATCAATTAAATAGTCCTAATTTTTTAAATAATACCTTGAGTTCATCGGTGGCATATTCCAAGAGGATTCCAGGTAATCCTAGCATTAATATGAGTATTAATGCTAATTTATCTCAGAATTCAAATACTAAAAGTGTTAATCTGACCCTACCAACTTTTCAGGGAAATTTAGATCGAATTTTTCCTTTTGAACCCAGAGACAAGCCAAAAAAGGGCTTTATTCAAAATATAAATTTTCAATATAGTACAAGAGCAGAAAATAGAATTGTAACAACAGAAGACGATCTGTTTACAAGTAGGATGTTTAAAAACGCGAAATCTGGAATTCAACATACAATTCCATTGAGTACAAATTTTAAGGTATTTAAACATTTTAATATGGCTGCAAGTGTAAATTATTTAGAGGTTTGGCAGCCAAAGACAATTAAATATAATGACTTCGAACCCTCAGTAGGTTCTGCTGTTAAGGATACAATTAGTGGATTAAAGGCATTCAGGACCTATAGTTATGGTGTAAATATGGCAACTAATATTTATGGAACAGTTAACTTCAAAGAGGACAAAAGAATTCGATCTATTCGTCATACTATTCGACCATCCATTAGTTATAGTTCAGCACCTAGTTTTGACCAATACTATGATGAATATATTATTGATGCCGATGGAAATACAAGAGAATATACTGAATTTGAGGGTGGTTTATTCGGACAACCTTCAAGAGGTATCTCAAAAAGTATGGGAATTAGCATAAATAATCTTTTCGAGGCAAAAGTTGTTGATCCCGATACAACTAAAACGGAGCTTAAAAAAGTTCAATTAATTAAACAACTTAATTTTAGTACTAGCTATAATTTTATAGCTGATCAATTTAAATGGAGTCCCGTCAGAGTTTCAACTGGAATTGATTTATTTGATAAAAAAATAGCTGTTAACCTTGGTGCTACATTAGACCCATATGGTTTAAATGAAGATAACTTAAGAATTAATAAATTTCACTTTGATACCGATGGTGGACTTTTTAGAATAACTAGCGCCAATTTAAATACAGGATATAGCTTTTCAAGTAAAGATTTTGATAAGAGCGATAAAAAAAAGAAAACGGAGGACGAGGAAGATGACCCATTTAGTTTTTATGAAAATGCTACTGGTGGAGGTAGACAAGACGATCTATTCGGCAACACAATTGGAAGGGGGAATCAAGAGTATATTGAAGAAGAACAGGAAGAGGAAGAAAAAGTAAAATACCCATCTTACAGATCTCAGATACCATGGAAACTAAGACTAACATACTCTCTTACATATAATAATTCAAGAGGACAAAATGACTTTTCAAATAATTCATTAATGTTCTCCGGAGATATTGAACTTACTCCAAAATGGAAAATAGGTGGATCATCAGGTTTTGATTTCAAAAATCATGGATTCACTTACACACAATTAAGATTTAACCGAGATCTTGATAGCTGGCGTTTGGACTTCAGCTGGATTCCTTTCAGTAATCGTGCTTCGTGGAACTTTTTTATAGGTATTAAATCNGGTTTATTAAGCGATATAAAATATGAGAAAAACAGGGAGCCCGATAGAAAATTAAGATAATTTTAGTAATATGAAAAAAATAATAATATCGACCTTAAATGCTCCTACACCAATAGGCCCATATAACCAGGCTGTAATGGTCAATGACACTCTATATATTTCTGGTCAAATTCCACTAAAAGCTTATGATATGAAATTAATTGAGGGGAATATTAAAAAGGAAACTGAACAAGTTATGGAGAATCTTGGTTATATTTTGGAGGCAGCGGATATGAAATTCGAAAATGTNGTGAAGTCAACTATTTTTCTTTCTGACATGGACAATTTTGGGAAAGTTAATAATGTATACGGCAGTTTTTTCGAAAATGAAACNGCACCTGCCAGAGAAACAGTTGCTGTTAAGACATTACCTAAAAATGTAAGAGTTGAAATTTCGATGATTGCAGTGAAATAAACCAAATANTTTNATATGNATGAANTGTCTAATAATTCTTTATGGTGAGCAACTAAACCGTCAATAGGCCGTTTAACGACATTTCCAATTTTTAATCCATTATCAATTAAAGCTTCTTCAACCTCCGCTTTTAAGTAGAATGCAATTGACCCTACAAAATGGATTGGTATACTTTTAGCGTCCTTAAATTGAAGAATTTGATGGGATATAAATCTCTGTAGACCACTATAAATAATGGCTTTCATCTCGGGGACCTTTTTATGCTCAATAACAAATTGAGCAAATTTAGCTAAATAAGTATTGGGGTTTTCCTTACGGTAGACGTTTTCTTTTATGGTATCAGCAGATAAATCAAAATGATTTTCAAGCTCCTTTGCTAATTGGTCAGGTAAGGTTTTAAAATAATAAGCTCTAATCAATTGCTTCCCATAAAAATTTCCACTAGCCTCGTCCATAAGTACATATCCAAGTGAATTTATTCTTTGCTCTATTTCATTTCCATCGAAATAAGTACAATTTGAACCTGTACCCAATATGCATACAATCGCAGCTTGATTCCTCTTTGAAGTAGAATAAACAGCTGCATAAGTGTCTTCTTTAATTGAAAATTCGGCTTTACCGAAAATATCTTTGAATACTCTTTCTATTCTTTTAACAGGTGTTTTGACACCACATCCTGCTCCATAAAAATATATGTGAGAAACTTTTTCTCTATTTTGGTAGAGATCATAATTGTTGATTATTCTTTCAGTTAGTATTGCACTTGGTAAAACTTGTGGATTTAGTCCCAAGGTCTGCGTAGAAAAAAGAACATCCCCTTTATTATTAAGTGCAATCCAATCGGTTTTTGTGGAACCACTATCAACAACGAAAATCATTAATTATTTTTAGAGTTGATAAATATGTTTTGCTAAATCAATTAGCTTATTGGAATAACCACATTCGTTGTCATACCAGGATATAATTTTATAAAAACTTGGATTTAACTCCATCCCAGCATTTACATCAAAAATAGATGTTCTTGTGTCACCAACAAAGTCTTGGGAAACCAATGGTTCGTCACAATAACCCAAAACTCCATTCATTTCATTTTCAGAAGCTAATTTCATCGCTTCTTTAATCTTATCGTAAGAAGATTCATTATTTAACTTCACAGTTAAATCGACTACAGAAACATTTGCAGTAGGAACCCTAAAAGCCATACCTGTTAATTTACCTACTAATGATGGAATTACCTTAGTAACTGCTTTTGCTGCACCTGTCGATGCAGGCATTATATTTAAAAGCGCACTTCTACCACCCCTAAAATCTTTTTTTGAAGGACCATCAACAGTAAACTGGGTAGCGGTGGTTGCATGAACAGTAGTCATCAAACCTTCAGCAATGCCAAAATTATCGTTTAGTACTTTTGAGATTGGGGCAAGACAATTCGTTGTACATGAGGCGTTTGATACAATATTTTGATCAGCTCTAGCCTCTAAATGATTAACACCCATTACAAACATTGGAGCATCCGCAGATGGTGCAGAAATGACTACTTTTTTAGCTCCACCATCAATATGTGCTTGAGCTTTTTCTAAAGTTGTAAAAATACCTGTACATTCAGCAACGATGTCAACACCTATTGATCCCCAACCAATATCCGTTGGGTTACGCTCCGCGGTAATTATTATTTCCTCATCATCAACAATTAAATTATTTCCTTTTACAGATATTTCTCCATCATATTGACCATGAACAGAGTCATATTTTAATAGATAAGCCAGGTGATGAACATCTAATAAATCATTTATTGCTAAAATTGACACATCCGATTGTTTCATGGCTGAACGAAAAACAAGCCTTCCAATTCTTCCAAAACCATTGATTCCTATTTTTATTGACATTTTATAAAGTAGTTTAAATTAAATTATGTTTATATAGATAATATATCGGAGACCCTTATAAGGTCTTCATCGATTTTAGATTTTCCTTTTATTGCGTTCTCTAATGGACAAAGAGTCATTTGGTCATCGTTAATTCCTACCATAACATTCGATTTTCCCTCCATTAAGCTTTCAACGGCAAAAACCCCCATTCTAGATGCAAGAACGCGATCAAAACAAGTAGGCGCACCCCCTCTTTGCATATGTCCCATTACAGATACCCTTACTTCGTAATATGGCAAATTTTTCTCTACATATGAGGCTATTTCAAAAACATTTTCTCCAGTTTTATCTCCCTCAGCAACAACAACAATGCTTGAAGTTTTTCCAGATTTTTCACTTCGTTTGAGTGATTCTAAAAGGCGTTCCAAGCCCATATCCTCCTCAGGAATAAGAATCTCTTCTGCGCCAGCGCCTACTCCAGCGTTTAAGGCAACATGCCCAGCATCTCTTCCCATAACCTCGACAAAGAATAGACGGTTATGAGAACTTGCCGTATCACGGATTTTATCAATCGCATCTGTTATTGTATTAAGGGCTGTATCGTAACCCAATGTATAACGGGTACCACCTATATCATTATCAATAGTTCCTGGAATTCCAACTACTGGAATTGAAAATTCTTTCTGAAATATCATTGCACCGGTAAAGGAACCATCTCCTCCAATAACAACAAGGGCTTCGATACCATTTTTCTTTACATTTTCAAAAGCAGATTTTCTTCCCTCTGGGGTCCTAAACTCAAGACATCTAGCAGACTTAAGAAAAGTTCCCCCTTTATTTATGATGTCTTTTACGCTTCTCGCATTCATCGGGGCTAAATTATTGTCAATTAACCCTTGGTAACCTTGATAAATACCCACGCATTCCAACTTATGATAAGCACAAGTTCTAACAACCGCTCTAACTGCAGCGTTCATCCCAGGAGAATCACCTCCGGAGGTCAAAACACCAATCTTATTAATTTTAGTGGGCATTAGTAAATAGAATGTATTCAAATTTAAGTATTAATCCAAGTTTTACCAGCAAGTTGAAAGGTTTTTTAAATTAATTTTTATTGATGAAATTTACTCCTGAATCATTTTCATCACCTAACTCAGACTGGTTTAAAGTAATGTTATCAGAATTACTGCCATTTACGATTTTAAATATAAGATCTTTAAACGTTTCAAAGTCAACCTGGTAGGATAATCCCAAACCTTGGGTATATCCAAGCTCATCTCCTATATATCTAAACTCATTTTCTTTATTAAAAACCTTAGCCCTCAAACTTCCCTCTTCATTTAAAATAAAATCAATTTGTAAATCACCTACGATTAAAGTCTCCTCCAAACCTCCAACAGGAACACCTATTTTACCGTTAATTAAAATTTTATCTGTTATTTGAGTCGAAAGGGTTAATCCAAGTCGATCCTCTGAATCAACATCTAAAACCTGCCCCCTATCTCCTTGAAGGTAATTTAGACCTACCTGAAGTTTACCTTGATCATTGCCCATAATATTACTAAAAATATCAGAGGCTTTTTCATAAAGGTTATTTGTAATTCCCTCAACACTTAAACTTACCTCATTGATAAATATACCCTGAGAAAGTAATGAAATTGCCTGTAATTGACTCGTTTGTGGATCAGCCAAACGATAGTTAATATCGGAGGTAACTACAGCGTTAGTATTCGGAAAGTCAATTTCAAATACAGGATCATCAGGTTTTAATAGATTACCCTGAAGACGAATTAAAACCTCTGTAGGAATTTTTCTATTGAAGTTTGGATTATCCAAAAGTAAAGCCGGATTAGCACCTCCAGGCACAACATAAAGTGCCTCCAAATCCATTTGAGCAGAAAGGGGATCTCCTTCCCACACAATTGTACCGCCTTGCTTAAGATTGAATTTTTTATTAATTACACTTAAGTTTTTAAAATTATATATACCATCAAAAGTTATAAAGTCACCCCACATATTAAATTTTCCATTTGTATCAATTTCCATTAAAATGTTTCCAGCACCTCGACCACTAAGGTTACTACCAGTTTCTTTATCAATAACAACTCCAATTTCAGCATTGGTGTTAACATCCAATTCAAAACTCATTTCAACTCCCCTAATAAGTTCTTCAACCTTAGATGAGTTTTGTTTTAAATCATTGATGTTTTTTTTATCAATATATTTAATAAAAGAAGTATCAATCAAACCGTAATCTTTAGACCAGGGGATTTTTATATTAGTTCCTTCCATTGTAGATCCAACTACGTCAATTGAAAGGTTTTTTGATGGACCATAAAGATTAATTTCTCCACCCAAAAATCCATCACCAAAAAAAACGGAATCATCATTCTCATTAATATTAAGCATCAAAATTCTGTCTGTCATAATGTTAAAATCGAATCCCCAGTTTTGGAAATTATTGTGATAAATTTTTCCCTTCAGTTGTGCTTGGGTGTCAAACTTAACATCTTTAAATGTTGTAGGTAGAAAATTAAAAGTTTGATCATTCAAGTTTACCAAAGTTCCAGATTTAATTTTATAATCTGTATTTACTCTAGGAATCGCCAAACCACTGTTATTAAGAATTAGATTTCCGTGGTGTTTTAAATTGTCAAATGAACCTGAGAGGTTTACGTCACCAGAAACCTTGCCTCTAATATTATCAATATTTCCATTTCCAATTGGGTTCAGAAAAGATAAATTAAAGTCATTAAAATTCAAATCAATATCTAAACTAGGTTTTTCATAAATCCCAAAAAGGTTGCCATTTCCAATTAGAGTCTCATTTACCCCATCTGAAAGCAATAAATTTATATCGTATGAATTGTATTCGGTATTTCCCTCAGTAAAAAAACTGAGGTCTCCCATAGGCAATTTGTTGAGGTTAAACCCTAAAATATTTCCATCAATATTTAAACTGATGTTGGACAAAGATCGTTTAAAGCCAATATCTAGATCAAGAGTCCCCCCCATCTGAAACTCTTTACTAAACACATCTAATCGATCTATTAAAACTTTATTTGCCATCAATTCAAAGTTAAAATCATCTGCATTCAAATAATTCATTGAGAAAGCTACTTTTTCATTTTTGGAAACTGCCTCAAAATTTTTCAAATCAAATTTATTTGTTAGTATGTCAAATGAAAACAAGTGATCTGATTTATCCATTGGATTAATTAACCATTGGTTACTGTTAATAGATGCAATTGACTTTTTTAATTCAAAAACTGGCTTCTGATTTTTAAGGGAATAGTAGTAGTTAAGCTCAAACTTACTTTCACCATTATCTCCTACTGTAAATTCTGTCCTAAATAAGACACCATCGTTTGAATCTTTACTTATGGTATTAAAATCTTTAAATCCAAAGTTGCTTGAAATAATACTGCCCACTGATATATAAGTATTAAAAAAAGGGTTTTGGTTGTCTAACTGAAAGTTAATATCCTGGAATGAAATCCCTTGATAGGTTATTTTTGGAATTCTGATAGCCACTTTTGAAACTTTCTCTTCAGCAGATAGTACCCCCCTAAACAATGCATTGTCCAATATTGACAAATCTGGAAAAATAGCATTTAAATTACCACTTGGTACGCTTAGGTCATAACTCAGGCTTTGGCCAGGTTTAACTTTTTTCCTTGGAATAAAAGAATAAACCTCAGCAATAGCATTTTGGAATAAATAAGGAAACTGAGATAATAGAAACTTTCCTTCTAGGTCAAAATTAAAGAGATCAGAGTTGATTGTTTTTAGAGATCGAAATCCATCCAAAAGCTTTGTTTCAATTATAAAATCATTGTATCGAAAAGTTTCATTTACGTTTTCAAAACTTAAGTTTTTGAACAATAGATTACCTTGAATTTGATCAAATGAACCTCCAACCAAAAAAACCGTTAGATCGCCAGAAAAAACAGCTTTTCCATAACCTAATTGTTGACTTAACGAATGAAGGTTTAAATGCTTTAAATTTAAATCAAATTGATACTTTTTTTGATCTTCAGACCAAGAAAAACTAATTGCTGATTTGGCAGATATTAAATTATTATTAATCTTAATGTCTGATGTGAAAGTGTCAAATTCATAATCTCCATCAAATGATAAATTATTAAGAGTCGTTTGACCGATGATCAATTTACTCAAAGTTAAATTATAACTAAAATCAAATGATTCACTTAAGATATTATTTGCTGATATGTAAAGATCGGCATCTACAACTCCAAATTTATCTTCCCATTGATTTA
>NHFW02000005.1 GCA_002171295.2 Flavobacteriaceae bacterium TMED121 | reverse complement strand
ATGAAGAAAGCTTATGGGCAGGTCATCAGTTTGACAATAATAACCCTACTTCGCTTAAAAACCTAAAAAAAATTCGACAGGCCCTTTTTGATGGCGAAGTAGTCAATGCAGAGGCGATGGCTGAAAAACACATGCTAGGAAAGCCAGAAAGAGTTCGTTCAAACCAAACTTTAGGAGATTTGAATATTGATTATTCCTATAAATCAAAATTGAGTTATTACAATAGGAGATATCCCAATACATACAAACGTGTGCTGAATCTTCATAATGGGGTTGCCACCTCTGAGTTTAAGATTAGAAGAACCACTGCTATTCAAAGAGTTTTTTCCTCAGCAGTTGATGATGTAATTGTTGTTAAGATTAATTTTTCCAATCCCTCAGCTGTTAGTTTTAAACTTTCAAGGGGAATTAATCTGCCTTCATCAGAAGATCAAATTGAGCCTTTTAACCCTTCAAATTATCTAAATGTTGATCGATGGTCTAAGTACAATGACAGTACGTTTAAAATAGATTACTCCCATCAAGAAAATGGTGTTCACTATTCTGGTCAAGTAATAGATATAGCAAATGAAAAAGAAGGACCAGGTGGTGAGCATATGCGATATGCTGCAATTCTAAGGGTTCATACGACTGATGGAAATGTTCAGACTGTTAGTAATGACTACGGTGCTAAAATAAATATTACCGATGCTACAGAGGTCGTTTTAGTTTTTAACGGAGAAACAGATTATAATATTGAAAAGCTAAACTTTGATCACAGTATTGATCCATTGGAAGTTGCCCAACAGAAAATCACAAAGGTCAGTCAAAAGGATTACTCGCAGATATTTCGAGCTCACGATCAAGACCACCGATCCTTATTTGAAAGAGTTGATATCAAAATAGGTAAAGATGAATTCCGAGATTTAGCAACTGATCAACGCCTGGCATTAATTCAAAATAATGACTCCAAAGACTCAGGTTTAATTGGACTTTACTATCAATTTGGACGGTATCTCTTAATGGGGTCTTCGAGATCACCTGGTAAGTTACCCGCTAACCTTCAAGGGATTTGGAATGATCTTTTCAAAGCCCCTTGGAATTCTGATTTCCATGCCAATATCAATTTACAAATGAATTATTGGCCCGCAGAAATTACCCACCTGCACGAGACTTTATCTCCCTTGGTAAATTTCATGAAACAATTAACCGTCCCCGGTGCAGCAACTGCAAAGAAAATGTATGGAGCCAATGGGTGGACGATGCACCATTTAACTGATCCTTTTGGAAAGACAGGCGTGATGGATGGTATTCATGGAATTACGCCACTTAACGGTGCATGGATGACTTTTCCTTTATTTCGACACTACGAGTATACTCAGGACCTTGATTATCTTAGAGAAGATGCTTATCCTACTATCAAAGGGGCAGTTGAATTCGTTTTGGATTACCTGGTTCGATCCCCTGAAGGCTATTTGGTTTCAAGCCCTTCAGTCTCCCCTGAAAACCACTATTTCGACCCCAACACCCGACAAAAAGTTGAATTGAGCTATGCCCCAACAGTAGACAAGCAGATTATTGAAATGCTTTTTGATATTTTTATTAAATCCGCCAATCTTTTGAGGCAGGACAAAAAAATGGTTGCTAAAGTTAAATCCGTTTACAAAAAACTTCCTCCTTATCGTTTAACCAAATACGGTACTATCCAAGAATGGATCAAAGATTTTGAAGAATTTGAGCCCGGACATCGCCATATTTCTCACCTCTTAGGGGTGTACCCTTTTGGTACAATAAATCCCAACCAGCCCAAACTTTTTGAGGCAGCCAAAAAGACTGTTGTGAGAAGGCTAGCTAATGGGGGGGGACATACTGGATGGAGTAGGGCATGGATTATTGGTTTATACGCACGTTTTTTTGATGCCGAGAAGGCAGTAGAGAATCTTTACGCACTCTTAAAAAAGAGCACCTTAAAAAATCTTTTTGACAATCATCCACCCTTTCAAATTGACGGAAATTTTGGTGGAACTGCAGCGATAAATGAAATGTTGATTCAGTCGAATAATAATCAAATTCACCTTTTACCAGCCTTACCCAATGAATGGCCAGAAGGATATCTCAAAGGGGTCAGGGTCAAGGGAGCCTGCACCGTAGGATTTAATTGGAAATCTGGAAGACCAGAGAACTTTAAAATCACTTCGGATAAAGGAGGGCATTTTATAGTAAAGTTCTTAGATAAAAAAATTCCGGTTTACTTAACGTCGGGACAAACTATTGAACTAGAAGGAAAAGTATTTTATTAATATTTATTCAGTAACTGAAAATTTGTATGCACTCTTACTTTGGTAGACTTCTCCAGGATTTAGAATGGTGTTAGGAAACGATGGCTGGTTAGGTGAATCAGGAAAATGNTGNGTTTCCAATGCAAATGANTCTCGGTANANAAATTTNTTACCGTATTTACCAATATCAGATCCATCCATAAAATTTCCCCCATAAAACTGAATACCAGGTTCTTCAGTGAATATATCCATTCTTCGACCACTTTTAGGGTCTATCACGTAGGCAGCCAAACTCATTTCTCCATCTTTTTCTTTGTTAAGTACAAAATTATGGTCGTAACCCCCACCATATTCCATTTGTAAATCCGTTTCTTGTAGGNTGAGATCCCTTCCTATGGTCTTTGGTNTCCTAAAATCAAANGGAGTCCCCTCTACTGATCTATTTTCACCTAGTGGAATTAAAGTTTTATCTACGGGTGTAAAGTGGTCAGCATTTAGCTTGAGTAAGTGGTCGTTAATCGTTCCGTTTGCTTCTCCTGCAAGATTAAAAAATGCATGATTAGTTAGATTTACCGGGGTTGATTTATCTGTTGTCGCCTTATAGGTAATCAATAGTTCGTTTTCATCATTTAGTGAATACATTACNTCGACATCCAGATTTCCCGGATAGCCCATCTCACCATCACTTGAAAAGTAGTTCATTGTGATTGAGGAATCATCAGCTGCTTTTACTTCCCAAACCTGATTATTAAAACCCTCCGGACCACCGTGAAGGTGGTTTTCATTGTTGTTAATTGGTAAACTATAAGTTTCACTTCCTAACTTAAATTTACCTTTGGCGATTCGATTTCCAACTCGACCAATCAAAGCACCATGATAAGGGCCATTTGCACTAAGGTAATCATCAATACTTTTGAAGCCTAAAACCACATCACCGATTTGGCCAGAGCGATCAGGNGNAAGGAGACTAACAATTCTTCCACCATAGTTTGTTATATAAACTTTGATTTGATCATTTTTTAAAAGGTAAAGATTCGTGACCTTGCCATCAATAGTTTTTTGGAAATCAGTTGCTTTTAACACAAATTCTTCTTTTGAATTATAAGTGCAAAATACAAACAAAAATAAAATGGGTATTATTGATAATCGCTTTAAGCTCATTGGTTATTATTTGGTTAAGTTTTTAATCTTTATAAAGAGATGAATGCATTTCATTTAAAACCTTTGCGGGAATCTTGATTACCTCTCTGTCGTATGTTAAAAGGCCATTAACTTCACCCTCCACATCAGTTGTTTGAGTATAAACAGCAGCAGATAAGCCGTGTTTTTCTTTCATTTGACGAATTTGATTAAATTTATATTCGTAATTCTTTAGTAGGTCTTCTTGATTATTGTATGTCTGGTAACCCCAGTTAATAATATCAGGATTCCAAAGATTTTTTTTAATGGGAAAACCAATTCCCCCATACTCACCAATAACAGTTGCTCTGTCTTTATGGTATGCAGGGATTTTTAAGTCAACTTCATAAGTATGAATATCATAAATATCTCCNCAGTTTCTCAAAGACCATCCACTGGTTGGGATAACTAACCTCGTTGGATCCAAACNTTTTACTAGATCACTAATTCTGCAAGTATCATATTGTCCCCATCCCTCGTTGAATGGNACCCAAACTACTANNCTGGGTGAGTTGAAGTGAATGTTAATCATTTTTCTAAGTTCCTTTTCAAATTGAATAGATTCACCTGTATTTTTATTTAAATCCACCCCAGTTCTACCCACATGTTGCAAGTTGGTATAATATTTTTTATCCCCTCGTTTGTTTGTTGTTGGGCCATTGTTTTTTTTAACCATTTTCCCACCAGAAGGCATATCCTGCCATACTAATATCCCTATTTGATCACAGTGGTAATACCATCGATCAGGCTCAATTTTAACGTGTTTACGAATCATATTGAATCCCATAGCTTTAGTTATTTCAATGTCGTAACGCATTGCTTTATCTGATGGAGGGGTAAGGAGTCCGTCTGGCCACCAACCTTGGTCCAAAGTTCCATAATGAAAAAGTGGTTTGTTATTTAGAAAAAGGTACTTAACTCCTTTATGATCTCCTAGACTAATTTTTCGCATCCCAAAATAGCTATTAACTTGNTCAATTTTTTGTCCTTTACGATTTGTTAGAGTTAATTTAAGGTCATAAAGATTTGGATTATCAGGTGACCATAATTCGGGTTTATTNATTTTTAANTCTAAGGACTTATTTGNAGAAATTGATCCCTCAGTAATTTTTGATTGGTTTTTGAAAACTTCAGCTTTAACTAAGTAGCTGTCTCTTANAGCTTCATATCCATAAGGGATAATTTTTACTATTCCACTTTCAATATCTGTAGTAATTTTTACCTNAGAAAGATAAGCTTCATCTGACACTGCCTCTAACCAAACTGTTTGCCATATTCCACTAACCGGGGTATAGACGATACCACTTGGTTTGAAATGTTGTTTTCCTCTCAATTGAGGACTTAAGTTTGTACCATCTTTTACTGAGACAACAATAATTTGGCTTCCACTANCNTTAAGGAAAGGAGTTATATCAAATGAAAAACGATCAAAACCTCCTTGGTGTGATCCAACAAAAATGCCATTTATCCAAACATTAGTATCGTGATCAACAGCCTCAAAATTTACTAAAATCCTTTTACCTTTCCATTCACTTGGAATACTAAATTTTTTTCNGTACCACATTTTGTCTTCAGGAGTAATACTTTTCCCTACGCCCGATAGTGCAGATTCAAAACTAAATGGAACTAAAATCTTACCCTCAAAGCTTTTTGGTTTAGGCTGANTTGATTTTANAATAGTGTAATCCCAAATTCCATTGAGGTTTTTCCATAAGGATCTCTCAAATTGTGGTCTTGGGTACTCTTGCCAGACATTGTCTGGGGTTACTTTTTTTGCCCACCGACTCATGATTTTTTCATCGATTGGTTGCCATTTTTGACCAAAAGAATTTAGCANTNTNAGAAAAACAAAAGGTAAAAAGTATAGTTTCATATTATTTTTTTTCANGCGAAATATAGGAACTCTCAATGACTTAATAAAATTTGCTGGTTAAACTTAAATGTTTTATTAATAATACAAAAATGGTTATCTTGTTTACAATAAAAACCAAATATTTCATATTCTNTTAAGTTAATACTTAAGTAAAATTTAACTAAATGACCACCAGAAGAAATTTTATTAAAAATACAGCGTTTACCTCAACCTTGGCAATTTCTTCATTACACTCCGTATTCGGAATAATATCTGGAAAATCTGAGGAAAATCCAATTATAGGACATGGGAATTATAAATATAAAGTTGATAAGAAGTGGGGCGTACAAGACCCTAGCCAGTTTCCTGTTAAAGACTGCCACGAGATGGTAATGGATAAAAATCAAAGGCTTATAATGACAACTACCCACCCCAAAAATAATATTTTGATTTATGATCGATCAGGAAAGATTTTAAAGGCNTGGGGCACNGATTATCCTGGAGCTCATGGGCTGACTTTAGTTGAAGAAGGTGGAGAGGAGTTTTTGTTTATAACAGACCCTAGTTCCAAAAAGGTTTGTAAAACGACCTTAAAAGGTGATGTGTTAATGACTTTTAATAAACCTGTTGAAATTCCTGAATATCAAGATTCAAAAAAATTTAAACCTACTGAAACTGCTGTAGCTCCTAATGGCGACATTTATATTGCCGATGGCTATGGAAAAGATTTTATCATACAATACGACGCTGAAGGAAATTATATACGCCATTTTGGTGGGCATGGAAAAGGAAAAGATCAATTTGAGTGCTGTCACGGTATTACAGTTGACAAAAGAGATAGTAAAAACCCAACACTTTTGATTACCTCCAGAAGTGCAAACGAGTTTAAACGTTTTACGATGGATGGTCAGCACATTGAAACTGTAAAATTACCCGGGTGTTATGTTTGTCGCCCAGTTATTAAGGCTGATTTGATCTATTTCGCAGTAATTGCNACNAATAANTGGGATAATTTTGATGGAATGGTTGCCNTTTTNGATNNAAATNATAAGGTTATTTCNTTNCCNGGAGGTNATAAGCCAACNTATCTTGATGGTAAANTNGTTCCCCCNGTTTATGATAATAAGACGTTNTTNAANCCACANGACGTTTGTTTGGATAATGACGANAACATTTATGTTCCCCAATGGAATTCAAACAAAACCTATCCAGTTAAACTTGAAAGAGTTTAAATTTAAAATTATAAAAANTGTTATGAGATATTTTTTTACGCTAGTANTAATATTATTGTTAGTAAATGCATGTGAAGAGAAAAAAATACAATTATTTAATTCCAATAACCTTGATGGGTGGGTTAACTATGGGGGTGGTAAATTTTATGTTGAGGATGGCTGTATTGTAGCAGAGTCTTTAGAAAATATACCAAATACTTTCTTACATACCGAAAATAAATATCAGGATTTCATTTTGGAATTTGATGTTAAATTAGATACAGTTTTAAACTCTGGGGTTCAAATCAGGAGTAATATTTATAAAAAACAAACTTTTACAAACAGATGGGGAGGACTTTTTGACGAAGATGGTAATAAATTGATGTTGAAACGCAAATGGCTAGCTGGAAGGTTTTGGGGGTATCAAATAGAAATTGATCCTACTAGTCGTTCTTGGAGCGGAGCCGTTTATGAAGAAGGGGGTAGAGGTTTTCTTCATACACCAGGAATAAATGAAAGGGTTAAGACTGCATTTAAACCATTGGAATGGAATCATTTTAAGATTTACGTTAAGGGGGATCATATNAAGTCATGGATAAATGATGTAATGATAGCTGATGTTAAAGATGACTTAACTTCTGATGGTTATATTGCATTACAGTTGCATGGAATTGGACAGAGTTCTGTCAAGGTAAATAAGAAGATTCGTTGGAAAAATTTAATATTAAAAGTTCTATAAATACTAATTAATTGGATAAATTTTTTGCTGCTTTTTTTGGGATATTTTTAATAATTGGATGCGAAGAAAATTNAAAAAAAGATAATGATTGTTTAGGTCCATCAAAAAGTATTGCGTGTACTAAAGAGTATGCTCCTGTATGTGGATGTGACAATAAGACTTATTCAAATGATTGTGTTGCGGAGTCCTTTGGTGTTNTGATATGGGAAGAGGGAGCCTGTANATAGGAAATTAACAACAATTTTAATTTCAATCTTTATATATTAATGCGAAAAAAAGTTCCTGTAATATTATTTAACTTATTCAAACTTCGATATAAATGAAGAATATAGGTAGGAGAAGCTTTTTAAAAAAGACCTCATTATCGGCTGCTGCATTTGCGACAAGNCCNNTGATTCCGTCCTGTAAAGACTCTAACATTAAAGTCCCAATTTCAAGTGGAAAATATATGGGTGATTTTACTGCCACAAAACTAGAAAAAGTAAGAATCGCTTTTATTGGTGTTGGCCATAGAGGAGTTGGGCATTTGAAGTACTTGGTAAATATTCCTGGAACTGAAGTTGTGGCAATAAGTGATCTTTATGAAAACAACGTCAAACAGAGTCTAAAAANGATTCATCAATTAAAAGATGACAATCAACACNCTAATGTTAAAACATATTGGGGTTCTGAAAANAAATGGAAAACCATGTTGCAGGAGGTAAAACCTGATGCTGTATTTATTTCAACCAATTGGAAAAACCATGCTCCAATGGCAATTGAAAGTATGAAAAATGGAGCTCATGTATTTGTGGAAGTTCCGCTTGCAACTTCCATCAAAGATCTTTGGGATATTGTTGATACCTCTGAAATAATGCAAAAGCATTGTATGATGATGGAAAATGTTAACTACGGAAGAACAGAGTTGATGTATCTGAATATGTGTAGAAATGGAATTATTGGTGATTTTTTACATGCTGAAGCTGCCTATATACATGAGTTAAGATGGCAAATGAATGAAGTTGATCGTGGTACAGGTTCATGGCGAACCCCTCAATATGCCACTGGAAAAGGAAATCTTTATCCTACTCACGGGCTTGGTCCTGTTGCTCAGTATATGAGTTTGGCTAGGACTGAAGATAATTTTAAAAGCCTAGTATCTTATTCAACACCTGCTTTGGGTAGAGCTATTCATGCAAGAAAAACCTTTTCTGATGACCACAAATGGAATCAACTCGATTATAAAAATGGAGATATGAATACTTCTATTATTAAAACTGTAATGGGAAGGACAATAATGGTTCAATGGGATGAGACGAGTCCTAGGCCGTATTCTCGATTGAATCTTATTCAGGGTACTAAAGGCGTTTTAGCTGGTTTTCCCACTCGTATAGCTATTGAGGGAGGCTTTGATGGACTTTCTGCAGACCATCACGAATGGATTGAAGGCAATCTGCTTGAAAAAGTATATGAGAAATACGATCATCCATTGTATAAAAGACTAAATAAAAAATCTGAAGGCAGTGGTCATGGAGGNATGGATGGAATTATGAGGTATCGNATTATTGAATGTTTACAGAAAGGCTTACCACTTGATCAGAATGTATATGAGGGAGCTTTTTGGAGTGCTGTCACGGAATTAAGTGGACACTCAGTTGATCAAGATGGTACACCTCAACAATTCCCTGATTTTACTAGGGGGAATTGGAAATTAACAAAACCTCTTGGAATAATTAANTAAAAAAATAAATGAAGAATTTTTTGGTATTTGTAATGTGTTTATTCATTTNCTGTAAACAAGCACCCAAAAAAAGTAACTTAGAATGGATAAATATCTTTGATGGAACTTCACTTAATGGTTGGCGTGCCTATAATGGGGATAAAATGCCTCCTGGATGGATGATTATTGATAGTGTTTTGACCTTTACTACTGATCAAATAATGGAAGAAGATTACGATTATAAAGGGAGTAGAGACATTATATATGGAGCTACTGAATTCGATAATTTTGAACTTTATCTTGAGTGGAAAATCCCCANAGGTGGAAACAGNGGAATTTTTTACCACCTCAAGGAAGGCTACGATGGTCCACCAGAAGTTGCTCCTGAATATCAATTGCTTGATGATAAAAACTACGAGGAGGTTCACAACTACAAGCTCAAAGATTGGCAAAAAACTGGAGCAGATTACGCTATGCATACACCTGATATCTCAGAAAAAAAATTAAATTCCATTGGAGAATGGAATAGTAGTAGAATCGTTTTCACACCTAAGCGGGTAGATCATTGGCTAAATGGAAGAAAAATTTTATCTTTTGTTCCTTGGTCAGATGATTGGTATAAAAGAAGAAATTCAGGTAAATGGAGCAATGCGCCAGATTATGCTATNTACAAAACAGGGTTTATAGGTCTTCAAGATCATGGAAGCAATTTATACTTTAGAAATATAAAAATTAAAAAGCTTTAAATACTCGAACCATGAAAAAAAGGGATTTTTTAAAAACATCTGCTATCGCTGCCTCCTCAGTTTTTTTACCAAAATCATTAATGTCACATGGACAGTCTTCAAAAAAATTAAGGACTGCACACATTGGAGTTGGAGGTATGGGATTTCAGGATCTAAAGGCTATAAGTTCTCATAAGAGTGTTGAGGTTGTTGGCCTGTGCGATGTAGATTCCGAGGCACTTCTAAAATTGAAGTTAAAGTTTCCTATGGTCAAAACTTATAAAGATTATCGTGTAATGTTGAATGAGTTAACCGATAAAATTGATGCTGTAATTGTTTCAACTCCAGACCATACCCACGCTCCTGCTGCTCTTATGGCTATGAAAAAAAATAAAGCTGTCTACTGTCAAAAACCTTTAGCGCATCATGTATCTGAGGTAAGGGAGATGCGGAAAATTGCAGAAGAGAAAAATTTAATCACTCAAATGGGAATTCAGGTTCATTCTTTTTACGATTATAAATTAGCTACTCTATTGATTCAGTCTGGTATTATTGGGAAAGTGAGTCGCGTTAGAGCCTGGTCACCTAAAAACTGGGGCTATGATGGTCAAAATGCCCAGGGAGTAGACCCTGTCCCCTCAAATTTAGACTGGAACTTGTGGATAGGCACTGCAAAAAAACGTCCATTCAAGGAAAAGATCTATCATCCTGAAAATTGGAGAAAACTTGTCGATTTTGGTTGTGGAACGCTCGGAGATATGGGGGTTCATATTTTTGATACTCCATACAATGCACTAGCATTAGATGTTCCTAAAAGTATTACAAATAAATGTAGAAAACCTAATGGGTTTGGTTATCCAGAATCTAATAAAGTAACTTATGTTTTTCCAGGTACTTCATACACAACTGAGGAATTGGAATGGATATGGTATGATGGGAAAGGAGCTCCTCATTCACACGAGGAACTAAGGTTACCAAACAAAGATAAATTACCCCTTCAAGGAGCTATGTTTGTTGGTGAAAAAGGACGTTTGCTTCTCCCGCACTTTATGGAAGCTCCAAAATTGATTGAAAATGGAAAATATCGGAACATTGATATAAAAAATTACGACCCAAATGGTGATCTGGGACCTAAATTAAATGATTACAAGAGAGATGCTCCTAAACATTACTATCAGTTTATCGATGCGTGTTTAGGGATAGATAAAGTTTCAGCTCCTTTTTCTTATTCAGCTAGATTGACTGAAACGATTCTTTTAGGAGTTATTGCAGGAAGATTCCCAAATAAAACTCTTCATTGGGATAGTAAAAAAGCGAAATTTAAGGAGTCCGAAGCAAATGTTTTCTTAAAGGGAGTTGAAAGGAGTTTTTAAAAATTTCATTTAGTTTTAGAGTTAATTAAGTTATCTAAACTATATTTTCCTGGGCCATTTAATAATATAAAAAAACTTAAACATAAATAAAGTAAAGGCAGTTCACTTCCATCAATTCCTGCTTGTAAAAGCTTTTTTGAGGAAGCAACCAGCATGGTGAAAAATAGTAAAAAAGCCATAGGACGTGTTAATAAACCAATTACTATAAAAAGTGAACCGATCGACTCAGCAAAAGCTGCCATAAAGCCTAATGGTATCGATAAAGCATCATTACCTATAAATTCGGTAATTGTGGCTCCCAACCTGTACCAACGATCACTATCACTCATAAGTTTTGACCAGCCATGGAAATAACACATAAAAAACCCAGTAGCTAAACGCAGTAAAAAATAGGATTTAGAAGAAAAAAAATAGGATGGATTTAATGAAAAAAATGAACTCATGTGTTAATGATTATAAAATTAAATTTTTTACAGACAGAAAACTTGATTATTTTGATTTATAATAATTTAATATACAATATAAATTCCTTATAAGATTTAAGGCAATTTTATTTACGTTTAAACTCTAGATTGGTAAAACAAAAAAGAATTAATTCGATTGTTTATTGAATTACACTAATTTTTGGATTTGGGAGCACAGCAATCATCAGATTTGCACTGGCAAAAATTCAGGTTATAAATATGAAAAAATATAAGCGAGGAGGTAGTAATATAAATAATTAATTCAGCTATAGGTAGCAGCGAAATCTTTTCATTAACTATTAAAAAAAATAAAATTACCCAACTGATCCATAATGCAGATTTAATTAAAATATTGTTTGAAATTCTTGTTGAACGATAAATTGCAAAAACAGACAAAGTCAAAAAGAATAAATCTAAGTTTTTCCACCATGAAAGCATTTCAGATCCATATGAAGTCGAAAGTCCTTGTACGGCAAATAATAGAGGTGTAAACAGGCAATGGATTAGACAAAGTCCACTTGCTATTGCTCCAATGGTGTCAGGTTTATTCAGGCTTAAGTTGATAATTGATTTTTTTTACGTTAATTGAAGATGCAAATATATAAATACAATTTATTATCACAATTATCAAATGATAAATTTTGAATTGCATTAGTAATGAAAAAAACCAGATTCAACTACTTAATTCCATCATTATTTTTATTAATAAGTTGTGGTTTATGTTCTCAGCAATTTCAAAATGAATACACTGTAAAGTTTACTTCTGAAGAAATTATGATTGATGGAAATGATTATGAGAAAGCTTGGTCTAGTGCAGACTCTACTTATACTCAGTGGAGAAACTTTCCAAGTGTAACAAATGACTTTGAATCTCCAACTCTTGTTAGGATGTTATATGATGATAGCTTTATATATGTCTTGTGTAAAGCATTTACCAAGAACGATAATTTTGTCATTCAATCATTAAGGTGGGATTTTAGTGGAAGAGCAGCTGATAAAATTAATCTTGCTTTTGATACATTTAGTGATGGAAACAATGCATATCATTTTGGATCAAATCCGCTTGGCGTTAGAGCCGATGCTCTAATATCTAATGGTGGAGTTACAGGCACAGGAAGTAGGGAAGAGGTTTACAACCGATCATGGGACGGAAAATGGGATGTAGACGGAAAAGTTTATCCGGGATACTATTTGACTGAATTTAAAATTCCATTTTCAACTCTTCATTACCCTAAAGATTCAGATACATGGAGATTCAATTTTACAAGAATGGATACCCAAACAAAACAGAGAACTACCTGGTCAAAAATTCCACAACAATTCAACTCAATTAATTTATCTTTCATGGGAAAAATTAAATTTGAAAAAGGAGTTTCAAAACTAAAAAGTAAGATTTCATTAATTCCTTATGTTAATGCTATTTCAAGTACAGATAAAATCACTGATAAATCAACCAATAACATTAGTTTTGGAGGGGACGTAAAAATTCCAATTAGTTCTGGACTGAATCTTGATTTAACTGTGAATCCCGATTTTTCTCAAGTTGAGGTTGATAATGAGATAATTAATCTTACTATGTTCGAAATTAAAATGGAGGAAAAAAGGCAATTTTTCCTTCAAAACAGAGATATTTTTTCAAATTTTGGAGCGGTCAGAACAACTAGTCCATTTTTTACAAGAAGAATAGGACTTTCAAGGAATACTGATGGGGATGTAATTCAAAATAAAATTATAGGGGGACTAAGATTAAGTGGAAAAATCAATAATAATTTAAAGATCGGGGTACTAAGTATGCTAACTGAAGAGGATATTTTAAATGAGATTCCCTCAAATTTGAATACTGTCGTTTCTCTTCATCAGAAAGTATTTAATAGTTCAGCAATAAAGTTTTTATTTATTAATAGGGAGATTACAAAAGATTATGATTTCGTAGACAAAAATGACACTTTCAATAGATTGGTTGGATTAGAGTACGACTTGATTTCAAAAGGTAATTTATGGAATGGAAGATTTTTTGCATATAATTCGTTTAGCCCACTTAAGAAAGAAGACGGTTTTTCTGGAGGCGTTAGACTCACAAGGGAGACTAGAAAACATAAAATTAATTTTGAGTATAGCTATTTAGGTGATGATTACAGAACTGATTTAGGTATACTGAGAAGAATTGGTGCGTCTAAGCTTGCACCGTATTATGAGTATACAATTTTCCCTAAAAAAAGTAAATTAAATAATATAAGCTTTGGATTTTATTATTGGTTATGGTTCAAGTTAAACACTAGCTCAGAGAATATTTTAGAAAATAATTTTAATATTCCTGTAACTTTTACTTTTAATAATCAAAGTGAAATTCAGCTGTTGTATAGACAAGCACATCAATTTTTTAAAAGAGACTTTGATCCAACAGGAATAAACAACGATAACCCTCTTGCTGGTGGTAAAATTTATAAATCCAATTATATACAGTTGGCTTATGAATCTAATCCAACCGAAAAATTTTATTTCACCCTATCACAGAATTATGGAATGTTTTATGACGGTAATAAATATTCATTTGAAAACAGTTTTAATCTTAGAGTACAGCCAAGACTATCAGCTAGTATGATAATAAATTATGATATAATTAAATTAAGACACCTAAAAGACTATTCAAAATTATGGCTGGTAGGCCCAAAGATTGATTATACATTCAATAAAAAGCTATTTTGGAGTAATTTAATTCAGTTTAGCAGTCAGTCTGAAAACTTTGGAATAAACTCAAGATTACAATGGAGATTTTCTGGCCTCTCTAATCTGTTTTTAGTCTTCAATGATAATTACCTTGTAAAAGATGAACTTATACCTAGAATGAGAAGCTTTAATTTAAAATTGCTTCATTGGTTTTAATTAAGATTAATTATGTTAGAAAATAAATAAAAGTTAAATAAGGGTTATTAATTTAAAACTTGTAAAAATTATTTTAAAAAAGATCAAATGAAACATAAAATTCCTTTATTTATTAATCTAGCGTTGTTTCCAATGCTAGCAGTTATGATAGGATGTAAGGTGGGTGATTCAAAAGTATCTAAACCAAACGTTGTGATCATTTTTATTGATGATATGGGATATGGGGATATCAGTTGTTTTGGGGATGAAACTATTGAAACTCCAAATATTGATGCATTAGCCTCGAATGGTATAAAATTTACAAATTTTTATGTAAACTCTCCGATTTGCTCCCCATCTCGAGTCGCATTAAATACGGGTACATATCCGATGAGGCACCGAATACATTCTTATATTGCTAGTTCTAAAAAGAACAAAAGTCGAGTAATGGCAAATTATCTCGATCCATCAGTTAATACAATCGCCTCAACTCTAAGAGATAACGGCTATGCTACAGGTCATTTTGGAAAATGGCATATGGGAGGAGGACGAGATTTAGGAAATGTTCCACTTCCAACCGAGTATGGCTTTGAAAAGTCGTTTGTTAGCTTTGAAGGAGTGGGTGATCGTTTACTTTTCCTTAATGATAATTTAAGTAATCAAAGTTCAAAACTCGGAAGAGGTAAAATAGTATGGGCTGAAAAGTATGAATCAACAAGAATCTATATTGATAGCGCACTAGCTTTTATCGACCGCAAAGGAGATAAACCTTTTTTTGTTAACCTCTGTCCTAATGATGTGCATGATCCGCATTTACCAGATTCTAAAGTCTTGGAAGAATTTGTATCCTTAACAAACAACCCATGGGAGCAAAAGTTTTTTGCCGTGCTTAGAGATTTGGACAATCAGATTGGTAGATTAATTGATTCACTAAATAAAAGGGGCCTTCTAGATAATACAATTATAATTTTCACAAGTGATAATGGACCTACTGACTGGGGTAAGTATTACAATATTGATAATTATCCAAAGGCCTATGAGGGAGAACTTTACCCACCTGGATTTACAGGTGGTTTTTTTGGAAGAAAATGGAGTCTTTATGAAGGAGGAATAAGAATGCCGTTCATAATGCGGTGGGATTCAAAAATACCAAAATCATCTATGGATTCAACTTCAATTGTAACAGCAATGGACCTTTTTCCATCAATATGTTCTCTTATTGGTATAGAATACCCCAAAAATCTTGATGGAATTGATAAAAGTAAATCATTCCTTGGTGTTCCAATAGTTAATAAATTTCCAGTTATGTGGGAATATTCAAGCAATCCAGGTGGATCAATAAAGCCTGGTGGAAGTTGGAATATTGATGATTCGTTAAAGCCAAAAAATAGAAGTTTTCATTCTCCGAACCTTGCAATTAGAAATGGAGATTGGAAATTACTCATAAATACAGATTTGACAGGGGAGATGTTGTACAATTTAAATAATGATCCAGGTGAAAAAATAAATCTGGCTGACACAGAACAAGAAATTGTTAAAGAATTAAAAGATAAAGTTATTGAATGGAGAAAATCAATGCCGGTTGAAATACCTAAAAATATTCAATGATATATGACAATAAAAAAAACTTTACTTTTCCATTTAGGTTTATTTTTATCATTTTCAATTCATCTAAAGGGTCAATCAGATCAATTAAAAAAACCAAATATTATTTTAATAGTAGCTGATGACTTGGGTTGGAATGATGTTAGTTTCAATGGTAGTGAAATCTCTACTCCTTTTATTGATTCTTTAGCATTACAGGGTGTCTTTCTTAAACGTTTTTACGTTTCACCTGTGTGCAGTCCCACCAGAGCTGGTCTTTTGACTGGAATATATCCAGATCGGTTTAATTTAAGAGGTTATGTTTTTTCTACAAGATATAAAGGAGGCGTTCCGACTGATCTGACAATTTTACCTGAAATGTTAAAAAAAGCAGGTTATAAGAACCTTGCTGCATTTGGTAAATGGCATCTTGGGCACTCGAATCATAAATATCACCCAATTAGTCAAGGATTCACATCTTTTTATGGTCATTATAACGGTGCGATAGATTATTACAGTCATTTGAGAGATGGAGAACTTGACTGGCACAAAGACTATAAAACTTCTTATGATGTTGGCTACTCAACAGATCTTATTGGCTCTGAGGTGATAAACTTCATATCAAAAACAGATAAAAGAATACCATTTTTTGCATATGTTGCTTTCAATGCTCCTCATTCTCCAATGCAAGCAAAGCTTGAGGAATTGGAGAAATATGATTACGACCCAAATGCTAATGAAGAGAAATATCCGGTGGTGCAGGGTCATCGTGGAGAAAGAGGTATGGATAAATATGGATTAAAAGGAAGGGGAAATAATTTAAGACAAACTTATTCTGCAATGGTTTCATCAATGGATTCTTGGATTGGTAAAATTTTGAATGCATTAAAATTAAAAGGTATAGAGGATAATACGATTATCTGGTTTTTAAGTGATAATGGTGGGATTTCTAGATATGGAGGTAATAATTTTCCCCTTCGTGGTGGAAAACATACTCAATGGGAGGGAGGAGTAAGAGCTATTTCTGTCGTAAAGTGGCCAGGTAAAATTAAACCTGGGACTGAATCTAACCAACTTACCTCATACATTGATGTATTACCTACAATTGAAAATATTATTGGTTTAACTGCTTCAAAAGATATTGATGGAATAAATATTATTGATGCATTTAATAATAAAAATTTACCTCCACGTCATATTTACCTTGGAAAGGATGCTATAGTCTCTAAAAAATGGAAAATGAATCAAGGTGAGCTTTTTAAAATAGAAGATGATATCTCTGAGAGAAACGATTTATCATTTGAAAATCCTAGTGTAGTAAAAAAATTAACTCAGCTCATAAATCATTATAAGGAAATGTTACCAGGTGGGAAACCACCTACTCACCCAATTGGATGGAAGCCTCCAAAAAATTGGAAAATGCCTAAATGAATTTAATTATCAAAAAATTAATGTTTAAAAATTAAAAATTACAGATTGAATTTAAAAAACACAGGGTTAATTCTTGGACCCACATTATTCATTCTAACCCGATATCTTATAAATTTTGAGGGGTTACCAGATGAAGCAAATGCTGTTTTAGCCTCTGCTCTTTGGATTGCCACATGGTGGATTACTGAAGCACTTCCAATTTCAGTTACTGCTCTTCTACCAATAATTTTATTCCCACTCACAGGGGGGATGGAGTTGGCCGACACTACATCGGCTTATGGTCATAAGCTAGTTTTTCTTACCATGGGTGGATTCATAATCGCAATTGCTATTGAAAAATGGAATTTACACAAACGTATTGCACTAAATATAATTTATTACATAGGGGGTGACATTAAAAAAATTATTTTAGGATTCATGGTAGCTACAGCTTTTCTTTCCATGTGGATTTCCAATACTGCTACCTCTGTAATGATGTTACCCATCGGTATAGTAATCATTAAGCAATTAAAAGATAATCCCGATTTTACCGAGTCTCAGCGTAATAATTTCGCAAAAGCCTTAATGCTTTCAATTGCCTATAGTGCTTCTATAGGAGGAGTTTCTACCTTAATAGGTACCCCGACAAATATGGTTATGGCAGGTGCTATTTCTCAAATCTATAATTATGAAATATCTTTTTTGGAGTGGTTTATTTTTGGTTTTCCACTCTCATTAATGATACTTTTTTTCTCTTGGTATTATCTCACAAGAGTAGCTTTTTCTTTTAAAGATATCAGTTTGCCTGGAGGCCGTGAGGAGATATCCAAATTGAGACATGGCCTAGGAAAAATAACATTCGAGCAAAAGGCTGTTAGTTTGGTATTTTTTGCTGCAGCGTTTTGCTGGATAACAAAGAATTTTTTATTAAAAAATATTTTTATTAAAATCGACGATACAATTATCTCTATTTTTTTTGCTTCCCTTTTGTTTCTTATCAACGTTAAAGGAAAAAATGAAAAAATCCTCAAATGGGAGGATACGCTTCACCTACCCTGGGGGGTACTTCTCCTGTTGGGTTCCGGAATGACATTTGCAAAGGCAGTAGATAGCAGTGGTCTATCTATGTGGGTGGGGACTCAGATTTCTAACTTTGGGACAATGAACCTTTTTCTTTTGTTATTGCTACTTATAACAGTAGTTAATTTTTTAACTGAGATAGCTTCTAATATGGCAACCATAGCTATGATGTTACCCATACTAGCCCCTATTGCATTAGAGTTAAATTTACATCCATACGTATTAATGGTTGCTGCATCTGTGGCTGCCTCATGTGCATTTATGCTTCCTGTAGCTACTCCACCTAATGCTATTGTTTTTGGCTCAGGCTATTTGAAAATGCCTGACATGGTAAAAAAAGGATTTCTATTAAATTTAGTTTCAATCGTTATTATAGCACTAATGGTATATTTCATATTACCTTTCCTTTGGGACTTGGTACCTGATGAATTTCCAAATACATTAATTTAAAAAACTATATGGATATTAAAATTACACAGATTGAAAGTGAGTCTTTTGAATGGGAGAGACCAGGAATATGGAACGGTATGCATTTTTACGGTCCAGGGAGGTTGCATAAAGTTACAATATCAACCGATCAGGGAATAGAAGGAATTGGATGGAATGGAGGAACAGCAGCTGTTCGTCCAAATGATTTTTATGGTCTCTATGTTGATTATTACAAGTCCTTTTTAATTGGAAAAAATCCTCTTGATACAGCGAATCTTACTCTAAATCTTGGACAAAAACAAGATAAAATACTTGGCTCTGCGGGTCTTCATACCCAAGTATTGGCAGCTATTATTATTGCTTGTTGGGACATAAAAGGAAAAGTAAAAGGGCAATCGATTCATTCCCTTTTAGGTGGAGAACAAAAAAGAGTGAGGGCTTATATTGCTGGGGGATATTATGCTAAGAATAAGGGAATAAATGAATTACAGGAAGAGTTACTTCACAATGTTGAAAATTTAAATGCTACTGCAGTTAAAATAAAAATTGGTGATCCTAATGCGGGTATGTCCGAAGATATGAAACGAATTGAAGCTGCCAGAAACGCTATTGGCCCTGATATTGACCTATTAGTTGATGCCAATTGTGCATTTGATTTGTCTACAGCATTAGCATATGCCAGGGAAATGGAAAACTACAATATCTATTGGTTTGAAGAGCCTTTAGCTATACATGATTTTAAGGCTCACAAAACTCTTAATGCCTCAACTAGTTTAATGATTGCTACAGGAGAAAATTATTACACACTTGCTGATTTTGAGACGCTAATAGAAAACAATGGCGCTAGTATGTTAAATGTCGATGCGACAATCTGTCCAGGATATGATGTGGCTTTAAAAGTGGCAAAACTTGCTCAGAAAAAAGGCTTAAAAATTGCACCTCATGGGTGTCAGGAATTACAACTACCTCTTGTTGCAGCTGTCTCTAACGGAGAGTTATTAGAATATTATCCTCCCGAGGTCGACGAACTTCGTAAAGAGTTGTTTTATCCAAAATTAACACTCGATAGCGATGGTTATGTTACGGTACCTAATTCTCCAGGCATTGGTTTTGATCTCAATATGGATTTACTTAATCGTTATAGAGTGAGGTAATTAAAAAATCACGGCTTCTAACTGAGAAAATAATTTTTATTTTAGTTTCATTTTTTAATTACAAGGACTTTAAATGATCTTAAATTTTTATCATCTTTATCATTTACTACAACTCTATTAAATATTTAAATATTTTTATAAAACCAACTGAATGAAGAGATTTATTCCACTATTAATCGTTTTTCCATTTCTCGTATTTGGCGAAATATCTAATTCCAGTAAAATCCCTGGATTAATAAAAGTTGAATCTATTAAGGACTCCATTAAATTTTTACTGTTAGATGATCGAATTATTGAAAGAACTGAAAATGTAAAGCTGGAAGTTGGTAAAGTAAAAAAACACCCTTCAAATCCTCTTTTTAAGGAAGAAAAAGACTGGGAAATGCGTTTTGATAATTTATATGCAAATGTTATTTATGACAAGGAAGAAAAGATATATAAATGCTGGTATAGTCCATTCATCATAGACTCTCCTCCAAAGAATAAAGAAATTGGTAAAACTATAAGTAAGTACAGTCCCCCTCCAGTTAGAGAAATGGGTATTTGTTATGCTACATCTGTTGATGGAATTAGGTGGGAAAAGCCAAATCTAGGTTTAATCAATTTTAATGGAAATAAAAAAAATAATATAGTTTGGAGAAGACCTCACGGAGCTGGAATTTTTAAAGACTTAGATGAAGAAAACCCTTCTAGGCGATATAAATTAATCTATAAACATATTCAAGAAGGAAATTGGGGTTTGAATGGAAGTGAGGGAAATAGTTTAGCTGTAAGTTTTTCAAAGGACGGTTTGAATTGGTCAGATAAAGTAAATGTAGCTGACTTTCCAGCTGATACTCATAATAATGCAAATTGGATACCTAACTTGAATAAATATGTTGCAATGACAAGGGACTGGGTTAAAGTGGAAGGAAAAGAATGGGGACAACGTGCTGTTTTAAGAATTGAAAGTAATGATTTTATAAAATGGGAAAAGCCTAAGCTAGTGCTTATTGGAGAAAATTATGATTTACAAACATATGCTATGCCTTACTTTTTTTATGAGGGAGTCTTTTTAGGCTTAGTAGCTATACACGACCAAAAATCAGATAGGGTTTGGACTGAGTTAGCATGGAGTATTGATACGATCAAGTGGGATAGAATTGACATTGGAAACCCTCTTATTCCTAATTCAGAAACAAAGCTTGATTATGACTATGGTTGTATTTACGCGGCTGCAAAACCAATCATTAAAAAGAATGAAATTCAAATATTTTACGGAAGTAGTGATTATTTACATTCCGGTTGGCGTAATGGGTTTTTTAACTTGGCATCACTCCGAACCGACGGTTTTGCAGGTTATGTGCAAAAGGATTCAGACAAAAAGGGTGTAATCGTTACAAAATTGATTAACTATAATGGTAGATCTTTAAAATTAACTGCAGACGTTGAAAAGGGTGGATCGATTAAAGTTTATATTATTAACCGTCATGGAGATCAAATAGGTGGTTCAAAATACATTAAAAGAACTATTACAGACGAAACTGTTGAGTTCATTGATGAAATTGGCCAAGAAAAAATAAGGCTTAAAATAGAAATTAAAAAAGCTAAGGTTTATTCATTTAAAATTTGAGTTAGCTTTTTACAATCCTGATCTCAAAAGAAATTAATTAATTTTAGTTCTTCGATTAACTTATTTCTTTCAGTAGAGGTAATTTTTTTTAGTGGAGCTCTAGATGGGCCGCAGTCAATCCCTATAATTTCCATAATTGCCTTTCCAGCTCTCACGCCACCTCCATATTTATTTAAAATTTCGACAACTTTTACTGAAAACTGTTGGGTTTTTCTTGCCTCTTTTATATTACCGGACTCAAAATAATTGATTATTTCATAATAATAGGAGGACATGTAATTATAAGTGCTTCCAACCGCTCCAATGGCCCCAAGAGATAAACCTCCCAAAAGCGCTTCATCATATCCATTAAAAATTTCGTAATGACCATTTTTAAAATTTACGCATTGTTGAAATTCCATAAAATCGTTATGTGTGAATTTGATGCCTACTAAATTTGGAATACTTTGAGAAGCTTTTTCTAAAAAGCTTTTCATGTCAACTTTTACATGTGAAACTGATGGAATATGATAATAGTAAAATGGAATGTTTTTTGCACCTAAAGCAATAGGCTTACAAAATTCAATTAATGACTCTACATCTGAGGGTGGAAAGAAACTTGGGCCCATNGTTGCAACTGCATCTACNTNNANGCTTTGAGAGTGAATNGCTANNTCTTGAGAAGATTTATANGAGGGACTTCCAACATGACTTATNATTTTGAAATCTTCNGATTTGTGCTTAATCCANTCNTCAAGAACTAATTTTCTTTCNTGAATATCTAGTAAACCNCCTTCACCNGTNGTNCCACAGACAAATACNCCCTTAACNCCGTTTTTTTTTAAATAATTAGCATAGCTCTCAATAACATTTAGATTAATTGAGAAATTNGAGNNCATNGGAGTAAAGGTTGCNGCAATTAATCCTNTTATATTTAATTTNTTNAACATATTTTAATNTNGTATTAAAAATAAGACTTGNTAAAATTCCNATTANTATACACATTATNNTGCCTGTAGCNGTGNANAANAACAAATGAATANNAGTATAATTNGAGATGAATATCTGAANAATTAAACTTCCTGTAAAACCNATTAGNGCTCCNANTGAGTTNGCTNTTTTAAAAAAAACACCCAGAATAAATAGACCACTCATACTTCCAATAATTAAACCTAAAACTTTTTGAAAAACATCCCACAAAGATTTTATTTCAAATTCAGCCATGAATAAAGCAGCTGATGTTCCTAAAATACCAATTAATAATGTAGCTATCCTTGCAAGTTTTAATTTTTTTGATGGATTCCAAAACCTAAAATGAATATCCTCACAGTATGAGGTTGCAGCAGAATTAATACTGCTACTTACACTGGACATTGCTGCGGCTAAAATTCCACTGATTAATAATCCTACCACACCATTTGGAAGCTCATTAACAATATACCAGGGAAAAATAGCATCACCATTACTTAATGAAAAATTCATTGTCTCTGGATGCTGTCTAAAAAAAACAAATAGTGCAGTCCCAACAAAGAAGAATAAAAGTGTAGCTGGAATACTCAACCACATATTAGTAAGTAAGCTTTTAACTGCTCCATTTTTATCTGCAGTTGTCAAATATCTTTGGACCATTGTTTGATCGCATGCATAAGTAGCAAGGGAAGAGAAATATCCTCCAAATATAACAACCCAAAAAGTTGGTTTATTTATATCTAGCGCCGTATTAAAGGCGTTAATCTTATTAAACTTAACCCCTGAATTTAAAATCTCAAAAAATCCCCCATCGACATTGGTAATTATAAAAAACAGGCTTAAAAGCGCACCTCCGATTAGAACAATTACTTGTAATGCATCTGTCCAGATTACGGCCTCAATTCCTCCCATTAATGTATATAATAAGCTTAATAGCCCCATCGACAATACACAGGTATATATATTAATTCCTGTTACAACATTGATT
The DNA here is from genome assembly GCA_002171295.2 of Flavobacteriaceae bacterium TMED121. Taxonomy (GTDB): domain Bacteria; phylum Bacteroidota; class Bacteroidia; order Flavobacteriales; family Flavobacteriaceae; genus UBA8316. The sequence goes on along the minus strand of NHFW02000005.1, from coordinate 5,114 downwards.
GCTAAAGCAGGTAAAAATAAAATAACAGCCATTCTTCCAATTTGAAATAAAATAAAAGAAACACTTCCAATCAATCTAAGTATAACATTAAATCTCAACTCCAAATAATGGTATGCAGAGGTAATATTCAGCTTTCTGTAGATTGGAATTAAAAAATAAATTATTAACGGGGCCACCAATAAAATTCCGGCATTTAACCATATATAAGACCAGTCAGCTGAATATGCCTTTGCAGGTATTGCCATAAAAGTAATTGCACTTAGAGCTGTTCCAAAAATACTTAATCCTGCGGCCCACCATGGTACGCGACCACCTCCTTTGAAATAATCATTAGTACTTTTTTGTCTTTTTGAAAAGAAATATCCTATAAATAGAAGTAAAATAAAATATATTACAAGTACTAATGTGTTTAAATATCCAAAAGCACCTTGAGAATTATTAATGTGGCCTTTCAAAATTGATGGAGTTCTAACCCCTGGGCTAGATTCTCCACTAATGATAAAAAAATCACTATTCCAATTTACTATTGGAGCAGTAACTACCCCATATGGTAATTCTGATATTTTTAATTTGGTTTTTGTTATTGTGTTGTATACCAAAATATCTTTAGAAAATCCTTTATGATTTATTAATCTATTTCTTAAATAAATCTTTAATGAATCTACTTTAGATTTTTCTCCGTTTTTATCAAATTGAATAATCGAATCTTCAAGTGATTTTATTTTTAAAAACTCCTTCCCGTCAGTACCTGAGGGTAAAAAAATAAACTCTAATCCTGATTCGAAAGAATTTCCTGCCATGACAGGGAAATTTATTTTTTCATCTAATCGCTCCCAATTATTATGAATTGGACTAAAGAAATAGCTGTCGTATAAAATTTCTATAAAACCATTTTTATTATATGATCTGCCTGAGAATAAATATAATCCATGTTCTTTTCCATTTGATTGAGATTGTAACACGCTATATGCTCTTGATAGACCAGGAAGAGATGGAAGCTTTGTCCATTTATAGTTTGATGAATCATTACTGGAAATATCGAGAGAGAAGAAATGATTTGTGGTTTCACCCATATANTCACCTCCGGCCACATATACTTTTTCACTAATTATACTTGCCGACAAGTTGGCTAAGGGAATAGGTAATTCTGGTAATTTTTCAATTATAACACTTTCACTTAATGCCTCCCATTTCATATAAAAAACCTCAGAATATGTNTTGACATTATCGCGGCCACCAATACACAAAACTCCATTGGGTGTCGAAATTGAATATCCATACGCAATAGGATGTGGTAAATTAAATGTTTTAGAGTGCCANTTATATTTGTTTCCCTTTCTCTTTAGTACATAAATTTTATCACTCCAATATTTTTTCCCACCTTCCCATGGCATTTCGTTTTGGAAATTAGCACCTCCCGCAATCAACATTACATCATTACTGATTCCAGCAAAACTACCAGCTAATCCTTTATTGGGTTGTCCTTTTTCATCCGGTAATTCGGCAATTACTTCCCAATCCATCAATGAGTTATTCGTGTCCTGAGAAAACGCTATAGAAGTAGTCATAATAATACCAATTAGCATATGGTTATAACCCTTAAAATTTAGACTCATTAGAATCTTCATTATATTTATTTACAATAACTTTTAAATATCTAAATTTTATATTGAATAACTTTAAATACTTTTTCCTTTTTACTTCACTTATTATATTAATATCATGTAAAAATGGGGGTGAAGAATCGAAACCAAATGTATTATTTGTAGCGATAGATGATTTACGTCCCGAACTTAAATGTTATGGAGCTAAACATATCAAGTCACCAAATATCGATAGATTATCTGAACAAGGAATTTTATTTAATAAGGCCTATTGTCAGGCTCCCCATTGCGGACCNTCTAGATCATCACTTCTCTCAGGGGTAAGTACTTTAAATCATGAAGGAATTCCTTTAAAGCCATCGGATTTGGCTCCTGATAAAATTACCCTTCCAGCAACTTTTAAAAAAGCTGGTTATTATACGATAAATAATGGAAAAATATTCCATCAAAGGGAGGATGGGAAAGAGGGTTGGTCTGAAGAACCCTTTTCTCTGGTGAATGGTCCAAAAGAAAATAATCATCTTACTTTTCATGAAAAAAAATCTGCAAAATTTATTCTTGAAAAAAATCAACGTGGACCATTCTTTGAAGCTCCAGATGTACCCGACAATACTTATATCGATGGGCAAACCTGCGATAAAACAATAGCAGATCTTAAAAGACTTGCTAAAATGGATAAACCTTTTTTTCTTGCATGCGGTTTCGTCCGTCCACACTTACCTTTTTATGCTCCTAAAAAATATTGGGATATGTACNAAAGGGATGAGATTGAATTAGCAAACAATAGATATAAACCNCAAAATACTCCTGATGCCCTTATNGGCTCNNGAGAANTTNGTAGTTATCATGATAAAAANATAGAATATAATTCTGATAAATTTCACCTNATTTCTAGACATGGNTATTATGCTTGNATTAGNTATATAGACGCACTTTTTGGTAGGATTATGTCTACGTTAGATGAATTGGGGCTTCGAGATAATACAATAATCNTTTTGTGGGGTGACCATGGATGGAATCTTGGCGAACACAACTATTGGAGTAAACATAACCTTCTTTATACTTCAAAAAATGCACCACTAATTATTTCTGTTCCTGGTTTTAAAAAGAATATAAAAACAGATGGAATTACTGAATTACTTGACATTTACCCAACTTTATGTGAACTAACAGGAATAGATCCCCCAAAACACCTAGAGGGAAAAAGTTTAGTACCACTGATGAAAAATCCAAATAAATTAGAAAAAAAGGCAGCATTTAGTAAATGGAGAAATGGCACTTCTGTTACNACTACTGAATTTTCTTTCACAAAATGGGATAATAATCAAAAAATGCTTTTTGATTTAAAAAAAGACCCACAAGAAAATGAAAACATTGCTGAGAATCCAATTTATATGGAAAAGGTTGAAGAGTTGAGTGAGCTTATTGAAAATAGAATCGGTCGATAAAAATTTTAATTCATTTTTTATTTATAGGGNCTTTCTTAAATCATTAAAACAATTNNAAAAAAATAATTAAATTGTATCTAATAAAAAAATCAAATAATTAAATAAATTTCTTAATTCTGCGTTGAAAAATTATCTAGTATTNACTATTTTTCCNCTGTTAGCCATATTTATTTCATGTCGTGATAATGATAATAAATTCTCGTCCTGGTCAACATATAGCGGAGATCCGACCGGTTCAAAATATTCATCTTTAGACCAAATTAATACTGGAAATGTAAACGATTTAAAGCTTTTATGGACATATGATGTTTTTGATAAAAATGAAAAGCATAGAAACGGAATTCAATCCAACCCAATAATCATTGGTGATCGTATTTATTTGATTGGCCCAGATTTTAATGTGCATTCTATTAATAGTGAAAACGGTGATCTAATTTGGAAGTATAACCCATTTCCTGAAAAAACAATATCTGGAACGACCAGAGGAGTTACATATTATGATGATGGGGTTAATGGAAGAATTTTTTTTGTTGCCGAGTCGTTTTTGTATTGTTTAGACGCTATAACTGGAGAATTAATTAATTCTTTTGGAGATAATGGAAAAACTACTTTAAATAANGGGTTTGATAGGAATACTAANGANTTATTTATTTCCNTNACAACTCCAGGGATTATTTTTGANAACCTATTAATTCTNGGATCTAGAGTATTAGATTCTTCNAATCAAAAAACCATACCCGGAGATATCAGAGCATTTAATGTTTTAACCGGTGAGATCGTTTGGACATTTAATACAATNCCAAGGCCCGGAGAAAATGGCTATGATACTTGGCCANAAGATAGTTGGAAAAANGAGTATCTAACTGTTAATAGNTGGGGAGGCTTTACTTTAGATGAAAAAAATGAGATTGTGTTTTTNGGNACTGGATCTCCCTCNTACGACCANTGGGGAGGAAATAGANTAGGTGATAACCTTTTTGGTAACTGTATAATTGCACTTGAGGCTAANACAGGTAAAAGAATTTGGCATTATCAGACTGTTCACCANGACCTNTGGGATTATGATATTCCATGCCCNCCAAACTTAGTTCAGGTAAATGTTNATGGTAAATTAATTGATGCAATTGCTCAACCAACTAAAACNGGACAATTATTTGTTTTAGATAGGTTAACAGGTAATCCAATTCATCCAATTTCAGAGAAAATTGTTCCTCAAAGTGATATTCCAGGAGAGGTTACTTCTAAAACTCAACCTTTTACAAAATCAACTCTAATTTATGGTAAGACTACTATGGATCAATTTTCATTGAATAAAATTGATGGATTTGAGAAAAAAAGTATTGAAGATTCCCTCAAAAGTATGGACTATGGTCGACTATTCATCCCTCCGGGTATAAAGCCCACTATAGTCTTCCCTCAATTTAATGGTGGAACCGACTGGGGTGGAGCAGCTTATGATATGAATGACAGAATGATTTATGTCAATTCTAGTAATGAAGCTGAGTGGTTTGCTATGATAAATTTAGTTGAAGGTAAAAAAGTATCTCTTTATAACTATGGTAAGCAATTATTTAACACAAATTGTATAGCTTGCCACAATAACTCCAATGTAGGCTTAAGAGCTTCAATTAATAACTTTTCCGTCGCTGATAAGGAAAGAATAAAAAAATCAATCTATAATGGAAAAGGGCTTATGCCAGCTTTTAAAAATTTAGATGAAGATGAATTGAATGCCTTATCATCATTCATTTTAAAAAAAGGTAAGGAAGAAATCATTGAGGTTGAAAATAGTGATAAAATTTTTGAAATTCCATGGGTTGCAAATGGTCATCGAGAATTGAAAACTAAAAATGGTTATCCAATAAATGACATGCCCTGGGGTACTTTGTCAGGAATTGATCTTGATTTGGGAGAAATTAAGTGGCAGGTTCCTCTTGGAACTTATCCAGAGTTAGAAAAGCAAGGCTTATTACCCACAGGAACATTCAATATGGGCGGACCAATCGTAACTGCTGGAGGGTTAATATTTATTGGCGCTACCATGGATGAACGTTTTCGTGCT